>CAVBHI010000167.1:0-5031 GCA_963595115.1 bacterium | reverse complement strand
CTCTTACCGCTCGTCTCGAGGCGGCACGCGCCTGCTGGGAAAGCAATCCCTCCTGCACGCTGATTGTCTGCGGTGGACAAGGTGCAGACGAGCAATACACCGAGGCGTATGTCATGCGCCGATGGCTGCTGTCGCACGGTGTTCCGGATGCACAGATTTTGCTGGAAGATCAATCCGTCAATACGGTACAGAATATCCAAAATGCCAAGATCATTTTACGGCAAGTCGGCGCAGAAAACGCCCGTGTCGCCGTTGTTTCCAGCGGCTTTCACCTGTTCCGTGCCCGTCATCTGATGGAACAGGCGGGACTGGGACGCCTTGCGGTCTCCGCCCCCTCTCCATGGTATCTGCGCCCGCTGTTTTGTCTGCGCGAATACTTCTCTCTGGCAATACTGGTGGCTTCCGGTCGCTGGTAACTGCCCTCACCATTTCAACGACCAAAGGAGGAATATCATTATGGTCAGCACCTATCCTGTCCCCTGTGCCATTCAGGCGACAACCAACGACCATCTGCTGCTTTCTGAGCTTACCTTTCGGGCGCGGCACATTCCGGAGCTAATCACCGGACTTCGCGCGCTACAGGATGCAAAGCTGCACTGCCTGCTGCTGCACAGTGGGAGCCGTGATCTTCCGATCGTTGCCGAAGGAGAACAGATTGTCGTAGACTTCGGCGGACACAAGCTGGCAACGCTGTCCAGCGACCAGTTGGACACCCTGGAATACTATGCGATGGATCGCCTTCTCCAGCTGTGCAAGCCCGCGCAACGCTGCAACCTTCGCTTGGAGGGTGCCAATGGTCTGCTGGTGGAAATGACCGTGCGCATTGTGGATTGATTACACATCGTATAATAATCAGTCTATTTTTCTACACATCGTATTTCTATTTTAATTTATTACTCGGAGTTGAATTTGTATGTTGGAAAAATTGGAGGTGCTTGCCGATCGATTCGACGAGCTGGAAAGCCTGCTTGCCGCACCGGATCTATACAGCGACCCATCCCGCGCGGCGCAGCTGCTGCGTGAACAGAAGGAGCTGACCCCCATCGTCCAGACCTACCGCCGTTATACCGCCGCCCAACAGGAGCAGGCGGATGCCCACGAGCTTCTGGACGAGGCGGGCGGCGACGGCGAGCTTCGCGCCATGGCGCAGGAGGCGCTGGTTTCTTCCCGCGAGACGATGGAACAGCTCAAGCAGGAGCTGACCATTCTGCTGCTTCCGCATGATCCAAACGACGAAAGAAGCGTCATCATGGAGATCCGCGCCGGAGCGGGCGGCGAGGAAGCCGCTCTGTTTGCCCATTCTCTGTACCGCATGTACACGATGTATGCCGACCGACGCGGCTGGAAAACCGAAATCATCAGCCAAACCGTGACGGAACTTGGCGGCTGCCGCGAAATCACGTTCAGCATTGAGGGCGATTCGGTCTATTCCCGCATTAAATATGAAAGCGGCGTGCACCGCGTCCAGCGCGTGCCGGAAACCGAATCGCAGGGACGCGTTCACACCTCTACCGTGACCGTCGCCGTTCTTCCGGAGGTCGATGATGTCGAGCTGGAGATCAACCCGAACGACCTGCGCATTGACACCTTCCGCGCGTCCGGCGCGGGCGGTCAGCACATCAACAAGACCTCCTCTGCCATCCGCATCACCCACCTGCCGACCGGCATGGTTGTCGAGTGTCAGGATGAGCGAAGCCAATTCAAGAATAAGGATAAGGCGCTGCGCGTCCTGCGCTCCCGTCTGTATGAAATCGAGCAGAACAAGCAGGATGCGGCAATCGCGGACGAGCGCCGCAGTCAAATCGGCTCCGGAAGCCGTTCCGAGCGCATTCGCACCTATAATTTCCCGGAAAACCGCATTTCCGAGCACCGCATCAAGCTGACAACCTACCATCTGGACAGCTTTTTGGACGGTGATTTGGATGAGATTCTGGACGCATTGATGACCGCCGATCAGGCAGAAAAACTCGCCAAGGCACAGCGCACATAACGAATTTGTCCCCTGCATACGTTGTATGGGGGCGATTGCATGATAATTTGGTCGTTTTTCGCGCTGATTCCCAGCTTTTTTCTCGGACGCATCGCTGTTCGCGGCGGGGATGCCGGTTGTGCCGTTTTGCTGTGCGCCGCAGCCGGTTGGCTGACTGCAATCAGCTTGCGGACAACGCCCTTGCCGACTGGCTACGGCGGTCTTGTGTTCCTGCTTGTACTCGGCGGAACGCTGCTGCACACCGAGCGCTGTCCGACTGCCATCCCATGGCGTGAGCACTGGGGCGAATGGCTGCATCGCTATCGGGGAGATGTTTGGCTTCTCGCCGCACTTTGCGGACTACAGGAGCAATTTCTACCGCTGTTTGCCGCATTTGCCGTCTTTGGACTGCTCACACGGCTTGCCGGATTCTCTCTGCGCCGCTTCGCTGCCATTGCACTGCCCCTTGCGAGCTTTGCGCTGCTTGGCTGGTTGTTGTCATCGTGGACGGATGCGGACGCCGCCGCTCTGGTGTGCAGTGCGTTGGGAATCGCCATCGCCGGTCTGCATATCCTGCCCATGGCGGAAGCCTTTGTCAGCACGCGTGCTGTGCGCGGGATGTTTTGTCTATTCGTATTTTTAACATACTATTATACAAATTGTATTATCTGAAAAGAAGGAATTTGATGACTACAAAGCTGCTTAATCCGACCACCGATTCCACCGCCATTGCGCAAGCCGCTGAGCTGCTGCGCCGCGGGGAGGTTGTCGGCATTCCAACGGAAACCGTATACGGTCTTGCTGCCAACGCCTATAATCCGGACGCGGTGGCACGTATCTTTGCCGCCAAGGGGCGTCCGCAGGACAACCCGCTGATTGTTCACATCGCGGACTGGGAACAGATTTTTGAGGTTGCCGAACGCGTTCCGGACGAGGCCGCCGCACTGGCAAACGCCTATTGGCCTGGGCCGATGACCATCATCTTACCCAAGCGGGATACTATACCAATGGTAACCTCCGCAGGTTTGAATACTGTAGGTATTCGTTTGCCCTTTCATCCGCTTGCACGCGACATCATCCGCGCTGCCGGTGTCCCGTTGGCTGCCCCATCCGCGAATACCTCCGGTCGTCCGTCCACGACAACCGCACAGCATGTCATGGAGGATCTCGGAGGACGCATTGCGGCGATTGTGGACGGCGGACCGTGCTCGGTCGGTGTAGAATCTACCGTCATTTCTCTGTGCGGCGACAAGCCGCGTCTGCTGCGTCCGGGCGGCATCTCGCTGGAGCAGCTGCGCGCCGTTCTCGGTGAGGTCGAGGTAGATCGCGCCCTGTATCAGAAAATCGATGACACCGAACGCGTCTCCGCTCCCGGTATGAAATACCGCCATTATGCGCCGAAAGCGCCGGTCACGGTCGTGTTTGGCTCCCCCAAGGCGAGCGCGGATTATATTTATGCACAGCTTGGGGAAAACTTCGGTGTATTGTGCTTCGATGACTGCGCCGCCCGCTTTGCCGGTCGCGCCGTTGTGGAAACCTTTGGGCGTTCCGATGATCCCGAGGAGCAGGCGCGTGAGGTGTTTGATGCGCTGCGCCGCTTTGACCAGACCTCCGTCACCGCTATTTTTGCTCAGTGCCCGCCGGCGACCGGCATTGGTCTTGCCGTTGCCAACCGCATTCAAAAGGCTGCCGGTTTTCACACCATCACGCTGATGGAGGACAAGCCATGAAAATTCTCGGACTCACCGGCGGCTCCGGTGTGGGAAAAGGCACGGCAGGGCGTTTTTTCCTCACCCGTGGCTGCGGCATATTAGATGCCGACGCATCCTATCGCGAGCTGTGCGATCACTGTCTCCCGATGTTGGAGGAAATACAGTCCGTATTTAAGAATGTCTTAACTACCGAGGGTAAACTTGACCGCAAAAAGCTCGGCGCACAGGTTTTTGCCAATCCAGACAAGCTAGCGCAGCTCAACGCAATCACTCACCCCTATATCAAACAGGCGGCACGCGATGCCTTTGCACGCATGGAGGCGGATGGCATAGAGCTGGCGGTCTATGATGCACCCGTTTTGTTTGAAGCAGGTGCGGATGCATGGTGCGATGTGACCGCCGCCGTTCTCGCCGATCGCGAGACGCGCATTCAACGCATTCAAAAGCGCGATAACATCTCCTATGAATATGCCGCTCTGCGTATTGACGCGCAGCACGATGACGAGTGGTATCGCTCGCGCTGCGATTTTTGTTTGATGAATAACGGCGATCTGGAGGCGCTCCGCCACCAGGTCAACACCGTCATTGATACCATTTTAAGCAAATAATGCGACAAGAAAGGATGGATTTATCATGGAATCCAAGCTGTTTTATGACAAAAAGACGGGCTGGGAGCGCATGAGCAAGGATGAGCTTGCTGCCATGCAGGACTATGCCGAGGGCTACAAGACCTTCCTCAACGAAGCAAAAACCGAGCGCGATGCCGTTGCATTTCTAAAGGCAAAGGCAGAATCGCTGGGCTATCAGCCATACACCCGCGGCTGCCCCGTCACACCGGGTCAAAAATATTACAAAGTGAACCGTAATAAAGCAATTATACTGACTGTAATCGGTAATCAGCCGCTTTCCGCTGGTATCAACCTGACGGCGGCACATTTGGACGCGCCGCGCATCGACATTCGCACCGTCCCCCTGTATGAGGACAATGGTATGGCGTTCTTCAAGACCCATTATTACGGCGGCATCAAAAAATATCAGTGGCCGACCATCCCGCTGGAGCTGCGCGGTGTGGTCTGCCGCGTAACCGACGACGGCGTCGAGACCATCCACATCCGCATCGGCGACAAGCCGGACGACCCGCTGTTTGTCATCTCGGATCTGCTGATTCATCTCGCCACGGATCAGATGCAAAAGAGCATGATGAAGGGCATTCCGGCAGAAAAGATGAACATTCTGGTCGGCTCTCAGCCGTCCACTTCCGAGGACGATGATACCTCCGATAAAATCAAACTGGCAGTCATGGAGTATCTGCATCAGGCATATGGCATCACGGAGGAGGACTTCCTGTCT
>CAVBHI010000166.1:0-4882 GCA_963595115.1 bacterium | reverse complement strand
TTTTGGGTCAGACGGCGTTCGGACTTCTGAATTTCACTGCGGCGTTCCTTGATCTCACGATCCAGGTCTGCGCGGTTCTTATGAATTTCTTCCTTCGCTTCCAACACGGCTTCGCGTTTTTTCTCCTCCGCAGCCTTGATGGATTCGTTGATGATTCTCTTTGCTTCTTCTTCAGCCCCACCGATTTCTTTTTCGGCAATGCTTTTTCTATAAGTAAAGCCCAGCAGTGCACCCACCAGGATACCAACGACAGCGGCGATAATAATGCCGATGTATTGCATTGGACTGTAAAACACCTCCTGTTTATCATTTTTTCAAGGATCAATAGTTGCATATAGGAATGTCTGTGTTATCGTTGACGAGAGATCGCTTCCGTCCATGCACAGGAACATTCAATTTATTTTAATCATAATCTTGCGTTCTGTCAAGGCGAGTGCCGCCGCCACGTCAGCAGGACACACTCCAGAAAATCCATTATTTTTATAAAAATCAGCAAGGAAATTCCTCAAAAAGGGAAGAAAAAGTTACAGATATGAAATTTACAATGAATACTATATTTTTTTGCCTTATGAGAGTATAATGAACTCACGCAATATGCAGAACGAAAAACAGGGACGGAAAATTGTTTCCGCTCCTGAGGAGGATACCAATGGCTTCACAGCTTGAAGAGAAACACAATGGGGCGCTCGTATATTATGCCAGCAAAAGCATTTCTGTCCCTCATCTGTTCACCACCAAATTCGGCGGCGTGAGCACAGGGCATCTGGCATCGCTCAACCTGGGCTTTAGCCGCGGGGATACGCGCGAAAATGTCCTGAAAAACTATGACATTCTGGCAAACTATTTTCATGTGCCGAAGGAACGCCTGACCTGTACCAAGCAGGTACACAACGATGAAGTCGGCATTGTCACGGAGAAGGAAATTGGCATGGGCTTAGGACAGCCCAACAGCTGGAAGGTGGATGCGGTTGTCACCAATTTACCCAACGTGCCGCTGTGTGGCTTTTATGCGGACTGTGTGGTCACGCTGCTGTATGATCCGGTCAGCCGCAGCATCGGCGCGTGTCACTCCGGCTGGCGCGGCACGGCAAAGGGCATCCTTCCCAAAACCGTCCGCACCATGGCGCAGCAGTACGGCGCAAAGCCGGAAAACATCCGCGCGGTCATCGGCCCGTCCATCCGTCAGTGCTGCTTTGAGACGGATGCCGATGTGCCGGACGCCATGCTCGCCGAGATGGGCAGCCGCGTCAAGCCGTATATCGAAACGCGCGGCGCGAAGTTCTTCCCCGACTTGCAGGGCATCAATGAAATGCTTCTGCGCGAGGCCGGTGTGCAAAACATCGTGGACAGCGGTATCTGCACCAAGTGTGAATGCGACACGTTCTGGTCACACCGCGCGACACACGGCAGACGCGGCGTGCACGCCGGAGCGATTATGCTGCCGGAGGAATAAGAGTTCGATAAAAATCCCCGCTCTGTTGAAACAAGCGGGGATTTTATGTTCGGTATGAACCTATAAATATAGAGCCTAGCACCGCAGGGAACAGCGATTCTGGCATGCGCCATTTCCCTGTCTGCGTTTCGACTAAATCTTACCATATATCGCGACGCAACCCAGCAAAGCGGTTGTGTCGCGAAGTGCGTCGCAGCGCAGTCAGCGCGGCGAGTGAGTGGAATTTTCCGATGCGACCGCGACCGACGCGACATTCGGTTTATGACACGTTACCAGAATAATCTGACGGTCATACGCCAGTTCCCGCAGCAGTGCCATTGCGCTTGCCGTGCGCTCGTCGTCATAGGTCAGGAACGGGTCGTCCAGAATCAGCGGTACGGTTTCAAACTTGGTATCCAGCAGCACCATGCACGCCGCCAGACGGAGCGCAAAATACAGCTGATCGCGCGTACCGGTGGACAGCCGCAGACGATCCATCTCGACCGCGCTGTTCTCCGCACGACACACCGCTTCAAAATTTGTGTACATTTGCAGCGCCGTATATTTGTTGGCAGTTAAAATCTGCAAGTACTTCTGCGCCAGCTGATTGATCTGCGGTGCCATGCGTCCGGTCAGCTCGGCATTGACGCGAACCAGCGCCTGCCGTGCCTGCGCAATCGCGTCCAGATTCCAAAGGATATTGGTGCGCTCGTCCTTCAGCTCCTGCCACCGCTTGTCCAGGCTCTCCTTGCTGCCGATTTCCTCACATCGTCCGCGACACACGGCGATCGACTGCCGCAGCTCGTCACGCTCTTTTTGCGCCTGCTGCATTTCTTCTTCCGCAGCGTTTAGCCTCCGGCGTTCCTCCCCGTTCGGACCGGTCATCTCCAAAATATCCAGATACTGTTCGGACAGCTCCTCATGGCGCTGTTTGCGGTTGAAATACTCCTCCCGCAGCATCACCAAATCGTCAATCTGCCGGCAAACCTCCTCCGGAGTCTGCATGGAAAGCGAAAGCGACTGTGCCAACGACATCATTTTTTCTTCGGCGCGCCGCAGCTCATCCTCTGTCTCCTGCGTATGGGTTTTAGCTCGTGCCAGACGTTTATCCAGCTTCTGACGTTCTTCCACAAAATCCGTCGTCGCTTCTGAAATCGACTGGGTGCTATGAAAGTAGGCAAAAATCAAAAACGCAACCGCCAGCGCACAGAACAGATACGACACCAGACGCCCCGCCGTTCCGCCGATTGGAAATACTCCCAAAAAGCTCAGCGCTGCCAACACCACGCACGCGACTGCTGCCGCAAGTCCCCACGGGTGAATATGAATGTCCGCCGGTGCTCCATCGTTTTCGTCAAACTCACGCTCTTTCTCATCCAGCTGCTGTCGATAGCTCACATAATTGCGTGTGATGTCCTCGGCATCCGCCCGTACCTCCTGTGCCTCCTTCAGCCCCTTTTTATATTCCTGTGCCGCCTTTTCCGCCGTTTTGAGCGCTTTCAGATCCGGAAGTCTGCTCTTGGTATCCGCGGCGGCTTCTCGTGCTCTGCGCTCCTCACGCTCGGCTGCCTCGCGCTTTCCGGCAAACAACAGCATAAACTGCTCATAAATCTTCTGATGCTCCTGTTCCTTTTGCGCAGCCTGTTGCTCCGCCTGCGTCAGCTGGGCAGTATAGCCGGCAATCTCCCGCTCCAGTTCTTCATAATGTATGCGGTTCTGCGCAACGGTATCCTGCTCTGCCTCCACTTGACCGAGCCGTCCGTGTGTGCCGCCGCGCAGCTGTGCTTTCCACTTGTCCAGCTGTCCGATCGCGCGGGAATACATCATCGCGCCATCACCCGTTGTGGACAGCGCCAAAATCCGTTCGCTCAGCTCCTCCGCTGAGACCGCCTGATTCATGCCGTCGATCAGCGCCGAGGAACGGAACGCTTCCTCACCGACACCGGTCAGCGTCTCGCCGCAGTCCTTGCTCGTCAGGTCTCGCACCTCTTCGCCGGTGTCGGCATACCGTGCGGAAAACTCCTGCATCGGACCGCCCTTTCCGGTCTGGCGGCTCAGAATAATGCGCCGCTGCTTCCATTCCAGCTCCAAAATGCCGCTCATGGGGCATCCGTCTGCCGGACGGTATTTGGTTTTGTCCGAAAGCTGCTGCTTTCCATCCCGTTTGGATGTGTTCAAGCCATACAGCATGACCCGTATAAAGTCGCACAGCGTCGTTTTGCCGCCCTCATTGGGCAGACACAGGACATTCAAACCGTCTGCAAAACAGATTTCGCGACCGTCCATCGTCCCAAAATGTCCCTGCGCTCGCAGTATTTTCATATTTTTCCTCCATCGCCACACCCCGTGGCAGTGCTGTTTTGTCTATTATATCATATATTTCCCCCGTGGCAACCGCTTGACGAAGCGCCGACGCTGACATTTTCGCCACACTTTTCCGCTCGTTCTGTCTTTTACAGCACAAATCAGTCAGTTTTCGTCACCTTCAATCAACCCCTTCCGTTCTTTTCCTGAAAAGGCAACAACTTTGCCAAATTTTTTCTGCAAATCAATTTACAAATCTGCACATTTAGTATAGAATATACATGAAATGATTCGTCAACCTGTGCACTTTATGGCGCGGCGGACACAATAATTTCTCTCACAATGTTGCAAGATCTTGTTGAACTTTTGGAAAACTTCTGGTACAATTATGGTGTGCAGAGGGGACAGAGCTTGTTTCCCTAACCATGCGCACAAAATTTTACTTTAAGGAGATGTCAAACATGGATGCTTTTAGCAAGGCCTTACAGGCAGACAAGAGAGAGATTATTATTGCCCCGACCATCTATAAGTGTGCAGATTTCGGTATGTTCGCAGAGGAGTTCAAGCTGAATGAGCGCGACTGCGTCCTGACCAACGAATTTATTTACAAGCCGTTTATGGAGAAGTACAACCTCCCGTGCAATTTCGTATTCCAGGAGAAGTTTGGCGCTGGCGAGCCGTCCGAGGCGATGATCCAGACCATGTACGACGCTATCCCGTATGATTCTTACGACCGTGTAATCGCAATCGGCGGCGGCGCAATCATGGATCTGTGCAAGCTGCTGGGCTGCAAGCGTCCGTCCTCCGTACACGAGCTGTACTTCAAGCGTGAGCCGGTTGTTCATGAGAAGGAAGTTATCGCTATCCCGACCACCTGCGGCACCGGTTCCGAAGTTACCAACATTTCGGTTGCTATCGTCAAGGACGAAAAGGACGGTGTGCTGACCGGCGGCGAGACCAAGCTTGGTCTGGTTTCTGACGACATCATCCCGAACAAGGTTTGCCTGGTTCCGGATATGCTGAAGACTCTGCCGTACAAGCCGTTTGCTTCTTCTGCAATCGACGCTCTGATTCACGCGACCGAGTCCTTCCTGTCCCCGCACAGAAAGACCACCACTTCCGAAATGTATTCCGTTAAGGCAATGG
>CAVBHI010000165.1:0-3541 GCA_963595115.1 bacterium | reverse complement strand
CTGTTAGACATCGCGTCTTTGCTGCACGCGGCAACTCAAGTGAGCAAATACGGCGCGGAGCAGGAAGAAAAGGGCGAGCCGACGACGCTGGATGAGGATTTTCGCCGCATTCAGACCAATCGGTATCTGGAGCAAAAAATTAACCGTGCGATTATCAGTGAGGAGGAGGTCGCCGATGCGGCATCCTCGGAGCTGGCAAATATCCGGCGTCAGATGCGCCAGCAGAACGCACGCGTGCGTGAGACTCTGAATCATATCGTTTCCTCACCCTCGTATTCCAAGTACTTGCAGGAAAGTCTGATTACCCAGCGTGACGGACGGTATGTTATTCCGGTTAAAAGCGAACATCGCGGCGATATGCCCGGCATGGTGCACGACGTTTCGTCCTCCGGTGCGACGCTGTTCATTGAGCCGTCGCAGGTTGTGGATGCCAATAACCAAATTAAGGTGCTGTTGGGCAAGGAACGGGCGGAAATTGAGCGGATTTTGGCAGAGCTGAGTGCAGAGGTGGCAGACTGTGCAGACGGTATTGCATCGGACTATGACGTGCTGTGTAAGCTGGACTTTATTTTTGCCAAGGCGCGACTGTCGTTTCGCTACAATGCGTGTGCGCCGCAGATCAATGAGGATATTCGGGTCAATCTGCTGCGGGCGCGCCATCCGCTTCTGGATCAGAAAAAGGCGGTGCCGATTGATATTGCAATTGGTGAGAAATATGACACGCTGGTCATCACCGGTCCGAATACCGGCGGTAAAACCGTCAGTCTGAAAACGTTGGGACTGCTGTGCTTGATGGCGGCATCGGGTCTGCACATTCCGGCAAATGAGCAGAGCAGTGTCTGTCTGTTTGAAAACATCTATGCCGACATTGGCGACGAGCAGAGCATAGAACAGTCGTTGTCCACGTTTTCGGCGCACATGAAAAATACGGTATCCATTCTGGATAAGTGTCATCAGGGCGACTTGATTTTGTTTGATGAGCTTGGCGCGGGCACGGATCCGGTAGAGGGTGCGGCGCTGGCGGTGTCGATTATTGAGTTTGGTCGGCAGATGTGTGCGCTGGTCGCGGCGACGACGCATTATTCGGAGCTGAAGGTATATGCACTGACAACGCAGGGGGTGGAAAACGCTTCGTGTGAATTTGATGTGCGCACGCTCCAGCCGACGTATCGATTGCTGACCGGTGTACCGGGAAAATCCAATGCATTTGCGATTGCCAAGCGGCTGGGGCTTCCGGCTTCCATTATCGACCGTGCAAGAGAGCAGATTTCAGCGGAAAATGTTCGGTTTGAGGATGTCATTGAAAAGCTGGAGACCGAGCGGCATCGACTGGAAAAGGAGCGCGAGGATGCGAACCGCCTTCGCCGCACGGCACAATCCGAAAAGGATAAGGCGGCGCAGCTGAAGGGACGCACGGAGGATGAAACCGACGCGATTTTGGAACGCGCCCGTCGGCAGGCGGAAGCGATTATCAAGGATGCCCGTATGGCATCGGAGACGGTCATGTCACAGCTGGAAGAGGTCAAGAAGCAGTCCAAAACCAATCCGGCAGAGCAAAATTTGGCGGCGGCGCGCGCGGCTCTGCGCAGCACGCTGACGCAGGCGGAAAAAAAGGCGATGAAGCGCGAGAAAAAGACGGTGGAGCAGGATGCCAACCGTCCGCTTTGCACTGGGGATGCCGTTTTACTGGTCAACGTTGGTGTCAAGGGAACGGTGCTGAAACCGGCAAACAAGGACGGAAATGTTTTTGTACAGGCGGGGATTATGAAGATGAACGTTCCGGAAAATGAGCTGCAGCGGATTGCACAGCCGAAGAAGGCGGCGAAACCGACGGTGCGCCATTCCGCCTCTGCGCCGCGTGAGGTGCGTCGCTCAATGGCGCAGAGCGAACTGGATCTGCGCGGCATGATGGTAGAGGAGGCACTGCTGGAGCTGGATCGTTATATCTCGCATTGCCTGATGGCGCGCATGGATGTGGCGACCATTATCCACGGAAAAGGAACCGGTGCTCTGCGTGCGGCGGTGCAGGATCATTTGCGTCACGATAAGCATATCCGCAGCATTCGCAATGGTCGCTACGGCGAGGGCGATATGGGCGTTACAATTGTTGAATTCAAATAAAATAACATGAAAAACAGATGTACGTTTATTGGGATTTGACTGAAAAATGAGTGGAAAATAGTAAATGACTACAAAATCAAATTTTTTCATTCATGCTTTTGTAACAAAAGTATATTGACGAAATCACAAAAAGCAGGTATTCTATTAGTATGTTGTGAAATAGATGTAAATAAATTTATGATACTATAGGAGCGATGCTGTATGTTTTCTCAGGAAGTTCAGGTAACAAATCAGGTCGGACTGTATGCGCGTCCGGCGACGTTCTTTATTCAATGTGCAAATGGCTTTAAGAGCACGATTCTCGTTGAGAAGGAAGAGCGCCGCGTGAATGCAAAGAGCCTTCTGGGCATCCTTTCTCTTGGTATTACCAAGGGTACGACCATCACGTTGATTGCGGACGGTCCGGATGAATCCGAAGCTGTTGCAGCGCTGGTTGAGCTGATCCAGTCTAATTTCAGCGATTCTAATTTTAACGAATAAGTTTCTGCACAAAAATGCAAAGCGCCGCTATACGATGCGGCGCTTTTTTCCTATGTAAGCGCAGAGAGGGAGGCGGAATGGAAATGCCCAATCGGGAAGAACTGCATCAAAAGGTGCTGGCGTTGCCGCGAGAGCCGGGTGTGTATATTATGAAGGACATGCGCGGCGAAGTGATTTATGTAGGAAAAGCAAAGGCGTTGAAAAACCGTGTCTCGCAGTATTTCCAGAAGGAGGCTCGACATTCTCCCAAGACGCGCAAAATGGTCAGTCATATTGATGATTTTGACATTATTGTCTGCCGCAGTGAATTTGAAGCGCTTGTACTGGAAAACTCTATGATTAAAAAGTACAAGCCGAAGTATAACATCCTGCTCAAGGATGACAAGGGCTATCCATTTGTGCGCATTTCAACACACGAGCCATATGCGACATTTTCGGTTGTCAGCAGCGTGAAGAAGGATGTAGCGCGCTACCTGGGACCATATGGGGGGCGCGGAGCGGCATTTCAGGCGATTGACGCCGTGAGCCGTGTGATGGGACTGCGCACCTGCCGACGGGTGCTGCCGCGCGATATTGGAAAAGAGCGTCCCTGCCTGAATGCACAGCTGGGGCGTTGCTGTGCGCCATGCGCCGGAAATATTTCAGAAGAGGAGTACGCAGAGAAGGTATCGCAGGCGGTTCGGATTCTGGAAGGACAGTATCAGGAGCTGGCGAAGTCACTGGAGCAGGAGATGCTGGAGGCATCGGAGCAGCTGCGCTTTGAACGGGCAGCTGAGCTGCGCGACCAGTATCGGGCAATTCTTCGCATCGGACAGCAGCAAAAGGTTGTGGCGAGCGGCTTTGCAGATATGGATCTTGTTGCATTTGTGCAGGGACAGACGCGCGGCTGTCTGGTGATGCTTCACTATCTGTCCGGAAACCTACAGGGAAAGGAATATAC
>CAVBHI010000164.1:0-2567 GCA_963595115.1 bacterium | reverse complement strand
ATGATAAGAGAAACTAAAGTTTTCTTCGGAAACGAGAGTATTCTCTACTGGCGGTGACAGCCCGCGAGCAATTTGCTAATTCGGTGCTATTCCGAAGCCAACAGTCTGGTCTGGAGGGGAGAAGAAGGCTTTCTGGTGCAATACCGGATGCTGTATATTCTCTGCTGCATACTCTCCGAAGAAAATCATTGCGTTTCCTCGTCAGCATCCGGTTGTGTCGCTCATGTTTTATGTTGAGCACATGGTCGGATGTTTGTTGCTTTTTGGGGGATGAGTGTGCAAAGAAAGGACGGAATGTGTATGAAACCGATTCAGAAACAACGAAATCCGCTGGAAACCGAGTCGATTCCTAAGCTGATTGTGCAGTACTCTATCCCGACGACGTTGACGTTGATGGTCAACTATCTGTACAATATTGTGGATCAGATTTTTGTTGGACAAGGTGTTGGCATTACCGGAATGGCGGCAACGAATATTGCATTCCCGCTTGTCATTATCGTCAGCGCAATTGCACTGCTGCTGGGGGATGGCTGTGCAGCCAATGTAAGCTTGTCTCTGGGGCGGCGGGAACAAAAAATCGCCGATGATACCATCAGTCATGCGGTGACGCTGATTATTGCCAGCGGATTGGCGGTGGCAGTGCTTTGTTGGCTCTTGGCACCGCAGATTGTGGTATTATTCGGCGCAACGCCGACAGTGTATGCGGACTCGCTGGCGTACTTGCGGGCGATTGCATGGGGCATTCCGTTTCAGCTGGTATGTCCGGCATTTGCGGCTATTATCCGTGCAGACGGCTCCCCGCGATACACAATGAAATGCATGATGACCGGAGCTGTCATTAATGTTGTGCTTGATCCGATTTTTATTTTTTCGCTGCATATGGGTGTCGTTGGTGCGGGAATTGCCACGGTGATTGGACAAATTGTTGCTGGCAGTCTGTGTCTGCTGTATCTGCGTCGGCTCAAGACTGTGCGGATTTGCAAACGTGCGCTGCGTCCGACGTGGGCATTGACACGGTGTATCCTGACGCTGGGATTTCCAAGCCTGCTGACACAGGTGCTATCGGCGCTGGTACAAATCACGTTGAACAATCTTATGCGAACCTATGGGGCAGTGAGCATCTATGGAAGTGATGTCGCGCTGTCGGTTTATGGCATGATGATGAAGGTTTACCAGATTTCGCACTCCATGTTTGTGGGCGTTTCCTCCGCGGTGCAGCCGATCAACGGCTACAATTTCGGCGCGAAAAAGTATGAGCGTGTACGTAAGACCTATTGTATGGCAACGGCAATTGCATTGCTGATTTCCATGCTGTGGTTTCTCATTTTTATGCTGTTTCCGCGCCAGATTGCGATGATGTTTTTATCAGGAAATGAACAGTATCTGATTTGCGCCGAGCGGTGCTTCCGCCTCTATATGCTTGCATTTTTTGTGTACGGCGTACATATGACAACCGCTTCGTTCTTTCAGGGAATCGGCAGACCGACAAGAGCGCTGTTGATTCCGTTGACGCGGCAGGGAATCCTGCTGATTCCACTGGCGCTGTTTCTGTCACAGCGGTTTGGCTTGGATGGTGCATGGTTGGCAGCCCCCATTGCGGATGTGCTTGTGTGCCTTCTGTGCTTTGGGCTGATTTATCTGGAATTCCAACGGTGGCGCAGAGAAGGTTGGCTGCCGTCAAAATGATTTGCCATCGCAGGGATAAAAGACGCGTTCGAGGGTTAGACCGTGCGCGGGCATCGTGATTCCGGCGTCTTGACGATTTTTTGTTTCGAATACGGTTGCGATGCTTTCGGCGCTGCGTGTTCCGGCGCCGATCTCCACGAGCGTACCGGTCAAAATACGAACCATATTGTAAAGAAAACCGGTGCCGCGGTAGATAATATGCAGTTCTCCGTCCTCGCGGAGAATGGTAATGGAATGAATGGTACGGACAGTGGATTTCTTGAAGCGGTTGTTTACGGAAGAAAAACCACGAAAATCATGCTGTCCGCACAGCTGTGCGGCGGCACGACGCATGGCGTCATCGTCTAGCTTTGTCGGCCAAGCGCACACGAAGCGGCGGCGAAAGACGTCCGGAATACCGGAATCGTTGATGCAGTAACGGTATTGCTTGCCGATGGCATTCAGCCGCGCGTGAAAGCGCTCCGGCATTTCCTTGCAGGACAGCACCGCGATGTCGTCCGGCAGATATTGATTGAGATATGCCCGAATCTCCTCCGGGGTGAGAGAAGTGGTAAAGCGCGTGCTGGCGACCTGACCGCTGGCGTGAACACCGGCATCGGTGCGCCCTGCACCGTGAATTTCAATTGCGTGACCGGTCATGCGGGATAGAATTTGTTCCAGCTTGGCTTGGATGGTGTTGGGAGTATTGCCTTGACGCTGCCAGCCGCGATAACGCGTGCCGTCATAGGCAAGAGTAAATTGATAGGTTTTCATAATGACCTCCGATAAAGTCCTGCACCCAGTATAGCATGAGTGGAGTTGATTCGCCAATGGAGAACCGATGCTTTGTGATGTACAAAATAATATTTGTCCGAAGTGCATAGAAATAGAGCAGAGCTTCT
>CAVBHI010000163.1:0-5933 GCA_963595115.1 bacterium | reverse complement strand
GTGACAGCGAGCTTCCTGTCTGGTCGAGCGCGAACATCTCCGGCATAGATCTTGACGACTACTGCGCCGGTCGGCACATTCAGCCGGATTACCACCGCTTATTTGAGTCGGTTCGCGGCGCCGCTTATGAAATCATTCAAGGGAAAGGCGCAACCTATTACGGTATTGCCATGTCTGTTCTACGCATCGCCGCCTGTATCGTCCGCAACGAACACAGTGTGCTTCCGGTCTCCGTCTGCGCACAGGGACATTACGGTTTTGACGATGTCTGCATCGGGCTGCCCTGTGTCATCGGACGCAGCGGCATTGAAACCATTTTGGACATTCCGCTCAGCTCTGATGAGCAGGCACAGCTGTGCGCTTCTGCGCAGACGCTGCACCAAGCGTTGGCACAGCTGCCCTTATAACCATCCATTGGCGTAAAAACGACGGGCTGCCCCGTCGTTTTTTGCACTTTGTTTTCTTATTTCTCTCAATCCGAATACTCCCGAACCTGCTTGAACAGCTGGGTTCGATTCCGAATAGACATCTTTTTATAGATATTCAAAATATGCTTTTTCAGCGTATTATTCGTAATCGTCAACTGATCGCATATTTTATCGTTCGGCAGCCCTTGAATCAGCAGACCAAGAATCGTTGTCTCCCGCGTTGTCAGGTGATACTTATCCTCACATTCGGTAATGGTCAGCTTATCGTGATGATGCTTGACTTCCTCATAGGTTCGCTGAATGCGCAGCGCCAGATGCTCCTGAAACATATCCAGCAAAAACAGATCGTCGTACACAAAATCCGGCTTGCCGCGGCGGCGATAAAAGGAAATCTTCGCCAAAACCCGCCCATTTTCTGCCGGTAGAATGTGGACATTATGGTGATACCCTTCATCGCGGCAAAACCGTTTGTAATATACGGTTTCCATGCGCTCTTCATCGGAAAAAACATCGCTTTCACGATAAACCATCTTTTTTCCGCCCAGCAGCAGTCCGCGGCTGTAATCGCTCTCCTGATAGTGCTCCAAATAATCCT
This sequence comes from bacterium, assembly GCA_963595115.1. GTDB lineage: Bacteria > Bacillota > Clostridia > Oscillospirales > Butyricicoccaceae > Butyricicoccus_A. Next base: position 4,910 of record CAVBHI010000163.1, on the reverse strand, counting down.
GTGCCGTCGTCTCATTGTATGCATAACATACCGCACGCTTCATCTGCGGCAGACTCTGGCAGTCCGAATAGTAGAAAACGGCAGCATCAAAATCCAAAAGCAGCCGTACCTGTTCTAAAAAATTACGGCACATTTCATCAAAGTCCGGAATTCTGTGAATTTGACAAGTAATATTATTAAATACAACCCAATCATTCGTCTCCATAATGTGCAACCGGATGCACCTCCTAATACCAAACACACGCCCCTCCGGCGACCGAGACAAGCCGGAAACAAAAAAGAAAGGTGTTCTGCGAAAGCTCACAGAACACCTTTGTTCATTATTCATATAATACCACGGGGTTATTTTACTGTCAAGAAAGAATTCCTCCAAAAAATATCCCCATGTGTGGTCGCTGTTTTCATGCAAACAGCACAGGTTCACGTGTCCTTCAGATATACCGTCCAATTCCCCTTGGTATCCACCAGTCCGCAGCCGCCGTTTTTCTTCGCCGCAAACAGACCGTTGCCAACCGGACGAATCCAATCATACCCTGCGGCAAGAAGCTCCTTTCCGCCTCCGTCCAGCTTCCAAATTCCCTGCAAGCCGGTTTCCGGATCGGAAATCGTGAGATAATCTGTCTCACCGCGCGCGATTCCCTTATTCTTGACAAAGACCCCAGTTTTCTGCTTCGTCATCGTTCCGTCATCCAGATATACCAATGCCATTGTGGTCTCATCGCTTACCACAAGAATCTCGTCGTCCCACTCTTGCAGCTTTGTACCCGCGCTCAACTCCATCGTGCCCAAGTCATCAAACAGGATAATGGTGCCGTCCTCCTCGGTAAAGCTAAAGTAATTGTGCTGCCATGCGGTCAACGTTTCTCCATCAAACTGCCGCGGCAGTCGAATGCTCTGGTTGGTTTTGATGTTTCGCACGGTGCATATGCCATCGGATGTCCACAGCTGATAAATCGGCGTGTCCTCCACACAGGCATTCGCCTTAGAATACGCAAATTCCACCGCTGTGTCACCGCCAGTCGTCAGAATACCATAGACACCGGCACGGTTCTGGGCAAGAAGATAGCCGCCGCGCGCCTGATCCAGCCAAGCGATGTCCGTCAGTTCTGTTACGTTTCCTTTGCCGTCAATCAATCCCCATGTTCCGTCAGAAAGCTCGACCGAAGCAACGCCCTTTTCAAATGCACTCATGCTCTTGATATGCGAAGCCTTTTCCGTCACCCATGTTTCCGTATTGGTTAGATACCAGTGTTTTTTGGTCTTGGACACCAAAATTCCGCCCTCTGCCGACTGTACCTCGCCCTTCACCTTGGTCAACCGCGTGCCGTTTATCGCAAAAATTTCACTGATGCCGTTTGCCTTTTTCCAGACAAGATATCGATCTCCTGCCAATGACAGTGTGCCCTTTTTGTCCTCCAGAAGCACATCACCCTTGGTGCTCACACACGTAAATTTCTTCCCGCGATAAAACACCCATACCTTTTTATTGCCGCTCGTCAATGCTTTCACGCGATCATACAGCGCATCGGTCACCGGTGTGCCCTCCGAACCGGCAACTGCATACGAATCACCAATCGCCACCGGCAGCGCAACGCCGCCGAATGCATCCGCTTTTTTCGCGTCTGCAATTGTCGTTCCCTTTTTCACATAATCCGAAAGCGCAGTCATTTTAAGCGTATCGCTGCTCCCCTCGATAACCGAGCCTTGGGGCTCTGTCTGATTCGTCGTGCCCCCCTGCTGTGTCGAAGCACAGCCGCTCAATAGTCCCAACGCCAAAATCAATGCTGCCACTTGTTTTTTCAACATCCGTCTCCTCCAACGCAAGTAAATACCTGTACTTATCTAGTTTACGCAATATTATTTCTCTGTCAAGGACTTTTTTCGCAATTCGGGTGCAAAAACACATTGTTTTCCGGAGAAATCCAAATCCGACACAGGTGTCACGTCTCCAGCCCGCGTAAGTAGCCGCGCAGTTCCTCCTGTGCACACAGCTTCTCCTGCGGATTTTCCCTCGTCACACGGGAATAAGAGCCATCCGCCTGCATCTGCCAGCTATTTGTTGTATCGCGGTGCTGCAATTCCATAATATGCAGCAGCTGTGCACGGACATGCTCGGATTTCGGTTGAGCAAACAGCTCCACACGATGTCTTGTGTTGCGGTTGAGCAAATCGCCTGATCCCAGAAAAATCTCCTGTCTCTCCCCTTCTCCAAACAAAAAAATACGTTGGTGCTCCAGATACCGCCCGACAATTGCACGAATCTCAATATTATCCGTAAAGCCCGCAATTCCCGGACGCAGACAGCAAATTCCGCGGACATATAGTGTAATCGACACGCCCGCCTGTGAAGCCTGTACCAGCTTTTCCATAATTTCCATATCGTTTATCGAATTCACCTTAATGGCAATTCGTCCGTTTCCGCTTGTCTGCTGCACTGCAATCTCGCGTTCAATCCGTTCAATGAGCTTCATGCGAAAGCAATATGGTGCAACCCACAGGCTGTGCGTCTGCTCGATCATGTCATCAATGCTCAGCAGCTGGAATACGCGCGATGCCTCTGCACCCGTCTCCCGATCGTTGGTCAGAAACGATAAATCAATGTACTGCTCCGCAGTCTGTTCATTATAGTTTCCCGTGCCGATCTGCGTGGTATACTGCGCCTCGCCGTCCACCTGACGGGTAATGAGGCACAGCTTGGCATGTACTTTATAGTCATTGAGACCGTAGATAACATGACAACCCGCTTCCTCTAAAATCTGTGAATAGTCAATGTTGCTCTGCTCATCAAACCGTGCTCGCAGCTCCATCATAATCAGCACGTCCTTGCCTCGTTCCGCCGCGCGGCACAGTGCAGAAACCACCTTACTATGTCCCGCCAGTCGATACAATGAGATTTTGATGGATACAACATCCGGATCATCTGCCGCTTCATACAGCAGATTCAGAAATGGCGTATAGCTGTGATACGGATAAACCAGCAGGCTCTCATTCTCCGCAATATCACGCACAGGTCTGCGGCTCTGATACACAGCAGGCAAAAAAGGCTTTTCCTCCGGAAAGCTCAATTCTGCCGCCTGACATCCCATAGCGCTCCCAAGCGTCATACCAAAGCGAAAATCCAACGGAATATCCTGCACAAATACGCTCTGCCGACGCAGGCGCAGCTGTTTGCAAAGCTCCTCCAGCAGGCGCTTAATCGGCTGCTTTGACGTTTGCAGACGGACAACAAACAGACGCCGACGCTTCTTCAGCATATCCTGCATGACTGACCGAAAATCCAATCCTTCTGATGCAAAGGCATCCTCCGCGCGCAAATCGGCATTGCGTGTAATGCGTATGGTAAACACCTGTGCAATTCTCTTTTGAGGAAACACCTTTTCGATATAATATTCGATTAAATCGCTCGTGAAGAACACCTTGGTTCGCCCATCCATGGTTACGGCAAAATAGTCCGGCAGCTGCCCTTGCGGAACAATGCCGATTTTGTCGCTGCCCCCTCTGCTTGTCATCGCCGCAACAATGTACTTCTCTTTGCTGTACAAGTACGGAAACGGATGCTTTTGATCGACAATATGCGGCGCCAAAAACGGTAGAATCTCATTGGAAAAGCAGTTCTTTGCAAACTCCGACTCCCGTCGGCTGCACACAGCCGGCGCGACAAAATCCACTCCGCATTCACACAATGCGTTTTTCACCTGCATAAACGCCTTCTCCGTCAATTCCTGATCCGAATGCAGCTTGGTTAAGACCTGCTCAATCTGCTTTTGTGCCGTCCATCCCGTCTTATCGTCTGTCATCCGTGGATTTGTGATGCTCTGATCCGTCAGCGAGCCGACACGCACCATGAAAAACTCATCCAAATTGGAAAAATAGATGGAAATAAACCGCAGGCGCTCCAACAGTGGTACATCCGTGCGAAATGCCTCCTGAAGCACTCTTTTATTAAATTCCAGCCAGCTCAGCTCTCGATTTACCAACAGTTTCTTGGAAAGCATGGTTCTCTCTCCTTTGCAAGCATCTATGTTTTCTATTCCCTTTTCTTCCGAATAGAAGTACAATTAGTATATCATACCTCGTTCCGTTTTACGACCTTCTCCCTGCTTTTTTCTTCCGAAAAACAAGAATCCGCTGCCTTCAGAAAAAGGAAAGGCAGCGGATATATTCGCAACGTGTCAATATTCGGCAACCGGTTCAATCGCCTGCTTCTCCGCTCGCAGGGTGGTAAACCGTCCCACATAACCAAGGTACATGTTGGCAAGTCCCATCAGTCCGGCACAAACACCATGAATAATCGTCCCTGGAATCAGAGGAACCAAATTACCAGCAGCAAAGCCAGCAATTACTGCAATTCCAGACTCAAGCGGTCCGAATACAATCGTGATCAGGATTGCGGCGATCAGCGTCTGCGCCAGTCTTCCCTTCGGGAAGAAATGGATCAGCAGATGATCGTTCCGATCATAGGTATGGGCATCCAGCTCACCGCGCTTGTCCATGCCATTTGCCATCAGCTGTGCACACGGGAAACAGATCAGCGACAGGATAAAGGCGGTTGCCATTGCGTTAAATCCAAAGTCTGCCATCGCTCTTCCCTCGCCATGACTCAGGAAATAGAAGCAAATGCCGTTTGCCAGTGCATTTGTGACAAAGCATGTCTTAAGTGCCGATTTTGCCAAAGAAAGCTTAAATGCCAGAGACTCATGTCTGTTCATGTTTTACCCTCCGTTTTCTCTTTGTACGTTAATTAATGTTTATCCGTCAAACGACACATTGACGTTCCCCTATACACGCGTAATCTTATCACAAGGTGTGCAATTTGTCAATATGCAAATAACTGTTTTCACGACAAACTGTGTAACGTTACAATAGATGTGAGACCAAAGGTATAGAAAAAGACGATTGAGTTCGTTAAA
>CAVBHI010000162.1:0-2511 GCA_963595115.1 bacterium | reverse complement strand
ATGCAGCGGCAGCACACCACGGTGGAGCGCGCCTCCCGCCGCCAGTACCGCAAGGCGCATCATCTCACTTCCCGCCATCGCCGCCGTCCATCCTCGCGCGGCGCACCGCTGTGTGCGCTCCGTCCAACACGGCACATACCGCATCGCGCCTATGCAGAGCGCCGTTATTGCCGCCACCCATGCCAGATGATAACCGCCAAACCGGTAAAATCCATTTTGTGCCTGCGCGAACGCAGATAGCCATGACGCCATATCCTCGTTCTCCTTCTTTCGGTGCAAAAAGATACCCATTTCTGGTTGTTGTTTCTTTCAAATCCGCATTTGTATGATTTTTTTGCATCTTTTTCGGTATGTCAGAATTGACTTTCTGTCTGCCATGTGTTAATATAGTTTTAACATTATTTTGATTATCGCATCATTGCAAAGAGAGACCTGTCTGTCTCTCTTTTTTACTGTCGTTTTAACCCATGCGATTAGGAGGAATTACGAATGGCAGAACGCAAAAAGAAGGTACTTTCGCTTTCCACCATGATTTTTATCGCCCTGCTCGGCGGCGCAGTGGTCGGCGTGCTCGTCCACTACTTCATGCCCGTCGGCAGCTTCCGCGACGATTTTCTCGTCGGCGGTCTGTTTTATGTTATCGGTCAGGGCTTTATCCGCCTGATGCAGATGCTGGTTGTTCCGTTGGTCTTTTGCTCGCTGGTCTGCGGCAGTATGGCAATCGGTGACACCAAGACGCTCGGCAAGGTCGGTGTCAAGACGGTCGGCTTTTACATCTGCACAACCGCGCTTGCCGTCACGGTCGCGCTGACCATCGCCCTGCTCATCAATCCGGGCATCGGCGTTTCGCTCGATGCCGTGCAGACAGCGGATGTCACACTGGCGGAAAAGACCAGCCTGTCCGAAACGCTGCTCAACATCATCCCGAAAAATCCGATCGGCTCCATGGCAGAGGGCGACATGCTCCCGATTATCGTCTTTGCGCTGTTTGTCGGCGTTTTGCTCGCCAAAATGGGCTCTAAGGCATCCACCGTCGCCAGCTTCTTCAGCCAGTTTAACGACCTGATGATGGAAATGACCATAGCGGTTATGAAGGTCGCACCGATCGGCGTCTTTTGCCTGATTGCCAAGACATTTGCGGAAATCGGGTTTTCCGCCTTCGTTCCAATGCTCAAGTATATGCTCGCCGTGATACTGGCGTTGGCGATTCAGTGCTTCGGCGTGTACCAGATTCTATTGTTTGTGTTCACCCGACTCAACCCGATGCGCTTTATCCGGAAGTTCTTTCCGGTCATGCTGTTTGCGTTTACAACCGCAACCTCCAATTCGACGATCCCACTGTCTATCGACACGCTGGAAAAGAAGATCGGCGTTTCGCGCAAGATTTCGTCGTTTACCATCCCGCTGGGCGCCACCATCAACATGGACGGCACGTCCATCATGCAGGGCGTCGCGGTTATCTTCATCGCGCAGGTCTACGGCATTTCACTGACATCGACAGATCTGCTGACCGTTATCGCTACCGCCACGATCGCCTCCATCGGCACTGCCGGTGTGCCGTCGGTCGGGCTGGTCACGCTGTCGATGGTTCTGACCTCGGTCGGTCTGCCGACAGAGGGCATCGCCTTGATTATGGGTATTGACCGCATTCTGGACATGCTGCGCACCGCCGTTAATATCACCGGTGACGCCGTGTGTACGACCATTGTATCCCATCAAAACAACTCGCTTGACCGCGCGGTGTTCAACCGCGATAGCAAGGAACGCAATAATTAACCGTAACGATTGTAATGGTTTGTTTCGGGTCTGCTGCATTTTGTCTTTTGCGGCAGACCTGTTTTGTTTTCACTCTATTGGCTTTATGGCATTGATTTTTCCGTTTCTTTCCCCTATTTCCTCTTCCACGCCGCGCCAATCGCTGTGACCGCCGACACGGTAAGCAAGATCGGCAGAAGCAAAACACGGTATAGCTGCTCCGCCCGCAGGAAGTCCGCCGTACTGCCTGCCAGCGCGAGACACAGCGCCAAGCACAACGCCAACGCGCCCCACAGCGCCGCACGGCGCGGAACAACCGCAAGGCTCTCCGATACTCCCTCCGACACAAACACCAAAAATACCGCCGCCCGCGCCACGATGCACAGCAGCAGACTGCCGGAAACCAGCACCTCTCCGCGCTGGAACGTCTGCCCCAGCTCGATGAGTCCCGCTGCCGTGAACGTCGGATACCACACGCTCCGCGCGCCTTCCAAGCCGAGCACCGCCACATTGCGCAGCGCGGTACAGGACAACAGCACGCCCGCCGTGACAACCGCCTTCTGCGTCCCCGAACGTACCCGTCGGCACTCCCCGCCCAGCAGAGCAACGGCAAACCAGCACTCGGCAAACGGCAGGGAGAGCGCCCCCATTCCCTGCTCGGTCAGTCCGCTCTCCGCCAGAAACGGCGTCAGATGCCCGATCTCCGCATCCGGCAGCGTCAGCACCAGCGACAGCACAAGGGCGAACAGCACAACC
>CAVBHI010000161.1:0-2972 GCA_963595115.1 bacterium | reverse complement strand
GAGGAGTGCCGTGCAATGGGCGTGAATGCCTGGGCTATGGCATGGGATGTGGCGGATTACGACGCCTGTAAGCAGGCGATCGACACGATAAAAAAGGAAATCGGCGTTCCGGAAATTCTGGTGAATAACGCGGGTATCACGCGGGACGGTCTGCTGGTTCGGATGAAGCCGGAGCAGTTTCAGAGCGTGCTGAATGCCTGCCTGAACGGAACGTTTTATATGACCAGCTTGGTCGGCGCACAGATGATGCGTGCAAAGAAGGGCAGCATTGTCAATCTGGCATCGGTATCCGGCATTTCCGGCAACGCCGGTCAGGCGAATTATGCGGCGGCAAAGGCGGGTGTGATTGGACTGACGAAGACGGCAGCCAAAGAGCTTGGTTCGCGCGGCATTCGTGTAAATGCGGTGGCGCCGGGCTTTGTGGAGACGGATATGACAGCAGCACTGTCCGAGACGATTCAAAGCGAAGCGCAAGCGCGTATCTCCCTTGGGCGGTTTGGAAAGCCGGAGGAAATTGCAGAAATCGTTGCCTTTCTCGCATCGGAGAAGGCATCCTATATTACCGGTCAGGTCATCGCCGCAGACGGCGGCATGGCACTGTGATGGGAAAGGAGTCAGCATGGAACGAGTAGTGATTACAGGCATGGGCGCCGTGACCCCGTTGGGCAATAGCGTGCCGGAGTATTGGGAAGGCTTACGCACGGGTGCAAACGGCATCAAAGCCATTACCGCTTTTGATACGACGGGATACAAGGCGAGTGTTGCCGGAGAGGTACGCGGCTTTGATCCGGAGAGCTTTTTGGATCGCAAGGAGGCGGCGCACATGGATCGCAACTGCCATTTTGCGCTGGCGGCATCGAATGAAGCGGTGCGGCAGTCTGGACTGATGAAGAGCGACATAAATCTGTTCCGCGTCGGCACGTATATTAGCTCCGGCATCGGCGGACTGGCTGTTTTTGAAAATGAGTTTGAAAAGCTGCTGAGCAAAGGGGCACGACGCGTCTCTCCATTCTGCATTCCGATGATGATCGGCAATATGGCAGCGGCGCACGTTTCCATGACACATGGTCTCAAGGGCAACAGCTTTGCACCGGTGAGCGCATGTGCATCCGGCACGCATGCGATTGGCGAAGCAATGCGTGCGATTCGCCATGGGTATTTGGACGCAGCGTTGGCAGGCGGCACGGAAGCCAGCATCACTCGCATGGCAGTGGCTGGCTTTGCCAATATGCATGCCCTGACGCCGGAGAGCGATCCGGAGAAGGCGTGCTGTCCGTTTGACGAAAAGCGCAGCGGATTTGTCATGGGCGAGGGCGCCGGCGTGCTGGTGCTGGAGAGTCTGACACACGCAAAGGCGCGCGGCGCAAAGATTATCGCGGAGGTTATCGGTTATGGCGCAACGTCAGATGCCTATCACATCACAGCGCCTGATCCGACCGGAGACGCACCGTCTCGCGCGATCATTATGGCGATGCAGGACGGCGGACTGACACCGGAGGATGTCACTTATATCAATGCGCACGGCACTTCGACACCGGTCAACGATTCGTCGGAGACGAAGGCGATTCATCTGGCGCTGGGCGAAGCGGCAAAGACGGTAAAGGTTTCATCTACTAAGTCGATGACCGGTCATCTGCTGGGTGCAGCGGGCGCGATTGAAGCCATTGCGTGCGCCAAGGCGATGGAAGAGAGTCTCATCCCGCCGACCATCCATTTCGAGCAGGCGGGAGAGGGCTGTGATCTGGATTATGTGCCGAATACGGCGGTTCGTTGTGAGGTGGAAGCGGCGATTTCCAATTCGCTGGGATTTGGCGGACACAATGCCGCGATTGCATTGCGCCGCTATCGAGAGTGAGGGAAGCCAAATGCAGGATAAGGAATTGAAAGGGCTTGTTTTTGCGTGCATTGACAAGCTGCGCGGTTCGGATGTCAGCCGACTGAGCATTCAAAACGGCGATTTTTCCCTGACGATTGAAAAACAGGGGGCAACGGCGGCTGTTCCACCGCAGAGTGCGCCGGATGCATTGACAGAGAACAAACCCATAGCGGAAACCGGTTTTATCGGAACGGTTGTTCCGGCTCCGTTGGTCGGTACGTTTTATGCGGCGGCAGCGCCGGAAGAGCCGCCGATGGTACAGCCGGGTGACACCGTGAAAAAGGGCGACGTGCTCTGCATCATCGAAGCGATGAAGATTATGAACAACATCGAAAGCCCGTGCGATGGCGTAGTGCGCCGCGTGCTGGTGACCAATGGCGACTTGGTGGAATATAACCAACCGCTGTTTGAGATTGAGGAATAAAAGCGGAGGGGATTGGAATGGTTTATAACATTGATGAGATTCAGCAGATTATCCCGCACCGCAACCCGATGCTGATGGTAGACAGTATCGAGGAATTGAATCAGGAAAACGGTACAGTGGTCGGCGTTAAGACGTTTACCGGAGAGGAAGCGTTCTTCGCGGGACATTTTCCGGGAAATCCGGTGGTGCCGGGTGTGTTTCTGATTGAGGCGCTTGCCCAGACCGGCGCGACGGCGATTTTGTCGCGCGAGGAATACCGCGGCAAGACAGGCTATTTTGCCTCGTGGGACAAAATCAAGTTCCGCCGCAAGGTGCTGCCGGGGGAGACCGTCACGCTGAAGGTACAGCTGGTTAAGATCCGCGGACGGATGGTTGTGGCAGACGGCGTGGCCTATGTCGGCGAGGAAAAAGCGGCACAGGGAACGTTTACCTGCGCGATTGGGGACTGAGTATGTTTTCCAAGATTTTGATTGCGAACCGCGGCGAAATTGCGGTTCGGATTATTCGCGCCTGCCGCGATTTGGGCATCGTCAGTGTAGCGGTGTACTCCGAAGCGGATCGCGAAGCGCTGCACGCACAGATTGCGGACGAAGCGGTTTGTATTGGTCCGGCGCGTGCACAGGACAGCTATCTCAACGGCAGCAATATTATTGAGGCCGCGCTGGGAGCGGG
>CAVBHI010000160.1:0-6184 GCA_963595115.1 bacterium | reverse complement strand
GACAGACAGACAGACAGACAGACAAATATTGAGCTGTTAAGAATACTGTCGATGATGATGATTGCATTTCATCATTTTGCGGTTCATGGCGGCTTTCATTGGCGCGCAACAGGGATAACAATACCACATCTTTGGTACAATTTTATTGTCATGGGCGGCAAGATTGGTGTCGATATTTTTGTTTTGATATCGGGGTATTTCCTTATCACAAGTAACGGAAAGATTTTCAATTTTCAAAGAATCCTCAAAATGTGGGGGCAAGTATTCTTTTATTCGATTGGAATTATTGCCGTCTTTGCCGTGGTGGGAAGCCGTGATTTTGCAGTGAAAGACTGGATAAAGTCTATTTTTCCCATCACCTTTTCCTCGTGGTGGTTTGCAAGCACATATTTTGTACTGTATATTATACATCCGTTTCTGAATATGCTGCTGAATGGACTGAACAAAAAAATGTATCAGCTCCTTCTGACAATGGTCGTTATTTTGTGGTCAGTCATTCCCACCTTTACGACATCCCAATATGGAGGAAACGCTCTGTTATGGTTTATGACGCTATACGCGATCGCCGGATATGTGCGCCTATATGGACTGAACAGAAGATTCACGTCGAAGAACTATTTTCTGCTATGGCTTGTGATTTCAGTATTGACGTATGCGTCAAGCGTTGTTTTTACAATTCTGGGGGAAAGATGGAGCGTGTTTTCTTCTCACATCACCTATTTCTATGGACAAGAAAAAGTCTCTGTTTTATTGATTTCATTGACGCTGTTCATGGCGTTTGCAACATTAAAAATGAATTATCATAAATGGATCAACATCATTGCATCGGCAACCTTTGGGGTATATTTGATTCATGATAGCAATATTGTCAGACCATTTTTGTGGAACGAAGTATTTAAGAATGCGCAATATCAGGATTCGATTTTTCTGATTCCGTATTCGATTATGGTTGTCCTGCTGGTGTATGTGGTGTGCACGATGATTGACTTGATAAGACAGAAGCTCTTTGAAAGACCGTATAGGTTGTTTGTGAGACGATATGGCGATGCTGTTTTGAAACCGTTCGCCTGCATATGCTGCTTCTTCCAAAAAATTGTTTTTGGTTGAGCGGACGATAATTTTTGTGAGCGTCGGCTTTTAACACCGGAATAGATAACCCGCGTTATACGCACAACGGATGTATTGTGCGATATAGCGCGGGTTATTTTGAGGAAATAAGTGGATATACAACGAAACAAGAGAGCGATACCGTGGAGAGGAAGCTTTGACGGATAGGCGAAAGCATTCCTGCAAAATAGGCGAAAGGACGTTCTCTATCGAGCTGTGCGGAGCGAGAAAAATTGAATTTTTTTCACGGTATCCCAGAGGTGGAATTTTAGGAAACAGATGAGGAGATATTCGGAATAAAATAGGGAGGCAAACAGAGAAAACGGGTGAGAGGTGGCTCAATTGCACAATCATATGAGACAAAACGGGGAATAAGCGGACAGAGAAAAATGGAAGCTCTGATTCTGTTACACAAAAAGAAATGCGTGACAAGGGATTGACAAGCGAAAAAATCGGTGTAATATAGAGTTAGTCTTAGCTTACTGCTCTTTTATGGAAAGCAAACCTTAAAAAACCTTCTAGGGGAAAGAATTGAAAGAATGTCCGAGAATCCTCTCCGAATCTCCGCCAATAATGCCGCAATAGTGGAGTAATCTAATGGGGTAGAAGGCGGGACAAAAAAGAAAGCGGGTATGGGTGTGCACGCTGTGGTTAGCTTGCGCTAATTAAAGGACGTTTTGCTGGATGGAAAGGGAGGCAAGCAATGAAACAGCGACCGGCGGCGTTTTTGCTGCTCAATGTGGATCAGCTGCCAGAAAAGCAGTATTTGCTGCTGGAAGAAGCTCTGCCGCCATTTCGGAGGGAACGGGCACAATGCTACCGACGTGTGGAGGATCGAAAAAATTGTACGTTGTCATATTGTTTGCTGCGCTATGCGATACAGGAGCAGTTTGGCGTACAAAGCATACCGCAGCTGTATACCACTGACCTGGGGAAATTGTATTTTGCAGACAGAACCATGCCGTATTTTAACTGGTCGCATTGCAAAAAAGGAGTTTTTTGCGCCGTGGCGGAACAGGAGATTGGATGCGATATTCAGGATAAAATTTCAAATTCAAGGTCGCTGTGGCGGCGCTGCCTGCATCAGCAGGAGCAACAGCAAATGCCGAAAACCGACGATGCATTTACAAAGCTCTGGACGCTGAAAGAGAGCTGCTTGAAATATGCGGGTGTTGGATTACATCGCGATATGCGGGAGCTGGATTTTTCCGATTGCATGCAGCCGTGCGGAAGCAGAACGTGGGAGGATGCTGTGCTCACGTGGGGACACCGGGCAGGGCTGTATTACAGCGTGTGCGCCGAGGCGCAGGCGGAGATTTATGAAATAGATAGTGGGACGCTCTATCAGGCGCTCTGCCGTAAGTAGAAATAGAAAGAGGAACAAATATGAAAAAATTATTTTGCATTCCGGGCGCTGGTGCTTCTGCCGTCATGTTTCTGCCGTGGATGAAGGAGTTGGGAGACAGTGGAGAATTTAAGCTGTGCCTGCTGGAAATTCCGGGACGCGGAATGCGAAAAAAGGACACGCCGGTAACGACAATGGATGAGCTGGTGGATGTCATGATTAAAAAGATGGATATTCAGCTCAAGCCGGACGAATCGTATGTGATCTATGGGTATTGCTTTGGGGCGATTATCGGGTATGAGCTGTGCCGCAGACTTCGGGAACTGGGAAAGAAAGAACCGGAGCATTTTTTTTGCAGCTCCATCGGGTCGCCGGGAAATGCGAAGATTGCGGAGCCGGTGTTTGCGAATCGTTCGTTCCGCGGAGAGATTCGTCAGATGTTTGTGCGTTATTTTCCGGAGCAGCTGTTTACGCATACGGACAGCTTGGGACAGATCACCGAGCTGTTTACGCAGCGTGCGTTTGATAAATTTGATGAGACGCAGTGTATTCAGTCTGTGCCGCTGGACGAGCTGATGGAAAGCTGCGGAAGTCTGGCGGCGAAGGAGGAAAATCTGGAACGTATCGTAGACTTTGCCAATGATGCGCTGGAGATATTCCAATACGACCAACAGATGCTGCTGGATTACAGCCATTCTGCGCACGAGCCGTTTTTGCTGGAGTGCCCGCTGACGGTAATGCGAGGAGTCGAGGACACGCTGACCGGAGAGGAAGATCTGCTGGAGTGGAAGGACTATTGTGATGGCGGACTATCGGTGAAAACCGTGTGCGGAAACCATTTTACGTTTGAAGAGAGCCGCGGAGAGATTATGAACATCATCCGACAGGAGAGCGGCGGCGACGATATTATGATTTTGGACATTTGAGCGGGAGTGAAGAAACCATGCAATACAATCAGATAGCAGTCATTGGAATGAGCGGACGGTTTGCACAGGCAGAGACGCTGTTGGATTTTCGGCGGATACTCAGTCGAAAGCAGGACTGCATTACGGAAGTGTCGGAAAAGCGCAAGCGGCTATTGGGGCTGACGCCGGATGCAGACTGCATTCAGGTGGGAAGCATTGAGGACATTGATTGTTTTGATCACCGTTATTTCGATATTCCGTCCAAGGAAGCGGATTTTATGAGTCCGGAGCAGCGGCTGGGCTTGGAGCTGGCAACCGAAGCGGTGCTCAATGCAGGCTATTCGCTGGAGCAGTTTCGCGGTCAGAACTGCGGCGTGCTGGTATCCAGCTCGGAGGTCGCGTACAACAAGGATCGTGCAGCGACAACGTCTCTCTCCGTGCTGGGAAACATGAAGCTGATGATCTGCGGCAAGATTGCGTATTTCCTTGATCTGCGTGCGGCAAATGCCATGTATGACGCAGGCTGTTCCTCTTCGCTGGCGGCAATTCACGATGCGTGCATCAAGCTGATGACAGGGGAGTGGGATTATGCGCTGGTGGGCGGTATTTCACTTTTCACTGACATAGAGGACAAGTGCAAACAGAAGTATCAGACCATGGGTTTGCTGTCACCGGAGTACCGCAGTAAGGCGTTTGACGAACAGGCAGACGGTACGAGTGCGGGCGAGGGCGCGGCGTTTGTGCTACTCAAGCGACAGGAGGATGCAGAGCGCGATGGCGATTTCATCTATGGTGTATTGACTTCCGGCGCAGTCAACGGGGACGGCGCGCGGTGCAGCAAGGTGACCATGCCAAGCCCGGAGGCACAGCGTCAGGTCATTGAAACGGCGTGGCGAGACAGCGGAAATCCGGAGATAACCGAGGTGGAAGCACACGGCATTGGAAATAAAATTGGCGATTCGGTAGAAGCCGAAGCGTTGTTTGAAAACCTGCGCGAATTTGGACTGAATGAGAAAGAAATTTTGCTCAGTGCCGTCAAGACTAACATTGGTCATCTGTATGAAGCGGCGGGTGTGGCGAGCTTAGTCAAGGTGCTGTTGGGATTCCGATACGATGAGGCATATCCGCTGGCGAATTTCCGGCAGGCAAACGCGCTGATTGATTTTGAATCGGTCGGGTTGACACCGCTGACAGAGACACGGCATTTTTCCGCCGACAGCCGACGTGTGGCAGGAATAGACGGCTTTGGCATCAGCGGAACGAATGTGCATATTGTGGTGCGGAATTATCCGCATCCGGAAGCGCCGGATCAGGATGAAATGCCGAGCCTTGTTAAGCTGAGCGCGCAGAATGAGGAATCCTTTTACGGGAACAGTGAGCGCTTTGCGCAGGCATTGCGTGACGGAAAGACGGACTATGCATCCGCCGTATATACGATGAACACCGCTCGTGACGATGGCGCGGTGCGCCGCCTGCTGTACTGTGATGGAAAACAGGATCTGACGGAACGGCTGGAGATGGTGCGTCCGGCAACGCAGAAGCAGCCGAAAAAAATTGTCTTTGTGCTCAAGCAGGAGACGTGCGAGCGCGCAGCGTGCGCGGATTATGAAACGCTGTTTCCGGGCATTCGCGCGTTTTGGGAGGAAACCGATACGCCGGATCTCACGTTTAAGTGCGCGGCATATTGTTATCTGACGGCGTGCGGCGTTGTGCCAAGCTTTGTCCTGGCGGATAAAAACGGAAAGGCAATGGTGCAGTATGCGGCGGGACGCCGAAGTATGGACGATTTAAAAGCAACCGTGACGCCGCCGGACGGGGCGTATGAAAAGGTTGTTTTACAGCTGGAAAAGCTGGCAAAGGATCATGAACTGTTGGTTGTCGAT
This sequence comes from bacterium, assembly GCA_963595115.1. Lineage (GTDB taxonomy): Bacteria > Bacillota > Clostridia > Oscillospirales > Butyricicoccaceae > Butyricicoccus_A. The sequence goes on along the minus strand of CAVBHI010000160.1, from coordinate 944 downwards.
TTTGGACACGAGGGTATTCTGCGAAAATCACTCTGCATCGAGGGCGTGCAGGTACTGTCTATCACCCGACCGCGCGAGCTGGCAGGATTGTTCGCCGCTTGGTACAATGACGGACAGGCGATTGATTGGGATGCATTTTATCAGGAAAAGCGTCCGCGCGTGTGTTTGCCGGGTTATGCGTTTGAGAAATGCAGCCATTGGGTGATGCCGGAGAAAAAGCAGGCGGGGCAGGCAGCAAACACAACGCCGAGCGTTGTTCCGATGCCAAATGTGGCGGTAGCGTCAACTGCACCGAGCTCCGCTGCACCAACAACGGTACAACCGATTTCTCTGCCCAACCTGGCACAGCCAATCAAGCTGCCGGATCTGTCGAAGCCGCAGCCGACACCGGAAGCAGTGACGGCGGAGTCGATGCCGGAGCAGGAGGGGGAGCTGGTACAGGTTGAGCAATTCTTGGAAAAGCTATGGATGAAGATTTTGAATTTCTCGGACAGTATTGCGTATGACGAGGACTTCTTCTATCTGGGCGGCAACTCGCTGCTGATTGAAATGATGGCAGATCCAATTGAGCAGCAGTTTGGCATTGATTTTGATATTTATGAGATTTACGAAAACGAGACGATTGAAAAGCTCGCGCATCGTATCTTGGAGACCGCATCATAAAGGGGATGGCAGATATGAATACGCTCGTTCAAATGGTAAAACAACAGGCACAGGCGCGACCGGAGCATCCTGCCGTGGTGTATCGTGGCGAACGCTTGACCTATCGGGAGCTGTATGAGAGTGCGGCGCGAATGACGGCGCTTTTGCGCAGCATGGGACTGAATGCAGGCGACCGCGTTATGCTGGAGGCGGCGACGAAGCCGATTTTTGTTGCGGCGTTTCTCGCGGTACAGGCAGTGGGCGCAGTGACTGTTCCGGTGGCACGCGCGGAAAAGCGGAAT
>CAVBHI010000159.1:0-2564 GCA_963595115.1 bacterium | reverse complement strand
CATTGATATTGGACAACACACGAACATCAATCCGCTTTTCCGTTGCGCCGCCGACGCGGCGGACCACACCCTCCTGCAACACTCGCAGCAGCTTTGCCTGCAAGCTGACATTCATTGAGTTAATTTCATCGAGCAGCAGCGTGCCGCCGCTGGCTTGTTCAAACAAACCCGCGCGACTCTCTGCGCCTGTATATGCCCCTCTTTCCGTTCCAAACAGCAGGCTTTCCAGCAAGTTTTCCGGAATTGCCGCACAATTGATCGCCAAAAACGGTCCTTTCGCCCGACGGCTGGCGGCATGAATGCTCTGTGCAAACAATTCCTTACCTGTTCCTGTCTCTCCATATAGCATAACCGAAGAATCCGATTTGGCTACCCGTTTGCACTGCTCTATAATCTCCTGCATGTGTGGGGAGACGGTAGTAATATCGTCAAAGGAATACCGCGTGGCAAGTGCGCTTCCCTCGCTTCGTTTGGACGGCTTTTCCGTCAGCTCCTTCAGCTTTTGCTGCAAATCAATCACCTGCTTGCTCAGCTTATCTACCGTACTCCAGTCCATCATATAGCTGCCGGCACCCAACACCTGTCCATTTTTTACGAGCGGTATGGTACTGCACATGATGTCCATATTTCTTCCTGTGTACGTCTGATAATAGCAGCGAAATTTGGCAATCGGCTTGCGGGTTCGCTGTACCTCCAATACCGTGAACTCTCGCTCATCGGTCATGGTATAAATCTGATCAACCGGTTTTCCTTGAATATCATGCAGCGAAAGTGCCTCCATCTTTTGACCCGCATCGTTCAAAAGCATCAGCCGTCCCTGCTCATCATAAATAACAATACTCTCGTCGATATGATTCAGAACATCAAAATAAATTTCGTGATAAACATCCGATGTGGCATCACGAAAAACAATCAACCGCGCACCGTCCGGCAGATCGTCTGCCGTCGGACCGTCACAGCGCACAATGTACGCTCCAAACGCAATATTAATGTAATGTGCCGATGCAATCTCATCGCAAAGCGGCAGCAATTCATCCGGCAAAGGCTGTCCGATCCGCTTGCTGTCGCTGCGCAGCAGACCGACCCCGCACTCATTCAATGCGAGGATATTGTTGTTCTTATCTAACACCAACGCTCCCAACCGACACTGCGATAGCATCACCAACAGTTCTGATGCATTCATTCTTTCCCTCCCCTATTCAATTGATACACGCTTCTTTCTTTGTATTATACTCGTTTTTGTTTCTTGCAGCAATACACACCGGATGGTTTATTGCGGTTCGACACCGTGTAATTTCGTTTTTCACAGAACTTTTCCAGAAAATTTGTCCATTTCTCCCCATTGATGAGGACATCTTTTTGTGGTATTATTACAATGATATGAGCAAAAAAGAAAAGAAGCAACAAAATGTTTCCACAAGAAAGGACGTGATGGTACGGATCTGATATTAAGCCAAAAATTAGGTCTGACGCAGGCCATGCAGACCTCCATGCGTCTGCTTCAGATGAACAATCTCCAATTACGCAATTACATCGGTGATCTGATGACCAGCAATCCGGTTGTCGAGCTGGAGTATCCCGAAATCGACTATCGTCCCAGTCCATTTGACCGGCAATTTCACGCCACACGCGTCAAAGATCCGGGAGACGGAGAGGAATCGGTCTCCAAAGAGGACTTGATGAAGGACAAGGCAAGCACCCCCTCCGCTTTGACGGATCTGTTTTTACAGAGCGCTGCCATGGACTTGCCCGAACCAGAGCAGCAGCTGATGGAATACCTCATCCGTTCGCTCGACGAAAGCGGTTTCCTCAAGGAAACGCCGGAGAGCATTGCCGCGCTGCATGGTATATCCGTAGAGCTGGTCAAACGCTGTATTTCATTGCTTCAAACTATGGATCCAGCCGGCATCGGCGCCGCCGATCTCAAGGAATGTCTCCAGCTGCAATTGCAGCGAACCGCACCGGATGATATTCTTGCGTCCGCCATCGTCGAATCGCATCTGGAACAGCTGGCAAAGCTCCAATACAGCGCTATTGCCAAAACGCTGCAGGTAACCAAGGCGCAGGTGATGGAATCCTGTGAGCACATCCGTGCGCTCTCCCCCCGTCCGCTAAACGGATTTTCCAGCGAAAGTGTGACACCTTATGTCATTCCGGATTTCTATATTATTGAGGAAGAAGGAAATCTGCGCTGTCTGATGAACGATTACTATCTGCCGAAAATCACCATTGACCCTTCTTATTGGGAATTTGTCCGCAACAAAACACTCTCCGCAGAGGACAGCGCATACATAGAAAAACACTATGAGCAAGCCAACGAAATCACCAAATTTCTAAGCTACCGCAAGAGTACGATGCAGCGTGTGGTGGAATATATTTTGACCATCCAAAAGGCATTTTTTCTGGAAGGACCAGGGCATCGCGTTGCCATGAGCAACCGCGACATCGCCGATGCGCTGGAGCTGCACGAATCCACCGTCAGCCGCGCCGTCAGCGGAAAATTCTTTGAATGCAAATGGGGCGTATTTCCGCTCAAGTCATTATTTATGCACACACTCAAAACC
>CAVBHI010000158.1:0-3596 GCA_963595115.1 bacterium | reverse complement strand
CTGCTGACCGCGCCGACGTTTGCGGAATACGGCGCGGCGCTGGACAGCGTGGGATGTGAGATCACGCGCTGGGAGCTGCGCGAAGCGGACGAATTTCGGGTTAAAAAAAGCATTTTGGACGCAATCACGCCGGAAATCGACATGGTTTTCCTGTGTGAGCCGAACAACCCGACCGGTATACTGACCGATCCGGCGCTGCTGGAGCGCATCTGTGATCGCTGCAAGCAGGCGGACACATGGCTCGTGCTGGACGAGTGCTTTTTGGACTTTGTGGATGAGCCGGAGAAGCACACGAAGAAGCACCGTCTGGCGGATATGCCAAAGCTGTTGATCCTTCGGACGTTTACCAAGCTGTATGCGATGGCGGGCTTGCGTCTGGGCTATTGTCTGAGCGCCAATCGAATGCTGCTGGAGAATATGCGTGCGGCGGGTGCGCCGTGGGCGGTGTCCGGCGTGGCGCAGGCGGCGGGCATTGCGGCGCTAAAGGAAACGGAATACGTTCGGCGCGTGCGTGCGCAGACGGCGCGAGAGCGCGAGCGGATGAAATGTGCCCTCCGCGATTTGGGCTTGACGGTGATTTCGGGCGAAGCGAATTATCTGCTGTTTCACGGGCCGCGCGGACTGGTGGAGAAGCTGCGGCAGCGCGGTATCCTGCTGCGCGGCTGCGGCAATTTTGCGGGGCTGGATGACACATGGTATCGCACGGCGATTCGGACGGCGGAGGAAAACAACCGATTTCTCACAACACTGCGGGAGGTGCTGACATGAGCAAGGCAAAGTGCATTATGATACAGGGGACAATGTCGGGCGCGGGCAAGAGCCTGCTGTGTGCGGCGCTGTGCCGCATTTTCCGGCAGGACGGCTACCGTGTCGCCCCGTTTAAGAGCCAGAATATGGCGCTCAACAGCTATATCACGCGCGACGGACTGGAGATGGGACGTGCGCAGGTGATGCAGGCGGAGGCGGCGGGTGTGGAGCCGGATGTGCGCATGAATCCGATTCTGCTCAAACCGTCCAGCGACACGGGCAGTCAGGTCATCGTCTGCGGCAAGGTCTACGGACAGATGGCGGCGAAGGAATATTTCCGCTGTAAAAAACAATTTATTCCGGATTTGATGAAAGCCTATCGCAGTTTGGCACAGGAATATGATATTATAGTCATTGAGGGCGCGGGCAGTCCGGCGGAAATCAACCTGAAGCAGGACGATATTGTCAACATGGGTATGGCGAAGCTGGCGGATGCGCCGGTGCTGCTGGTCGGCGATATCGACCGCGGCGGCGTGTTTGCGCAGCTGTACGGTACGGTGGCGCTGCTGGAGCCGGAGGAGCGTGCGCGTATCAAGGGACTGGTTATCAACAAATTCCGCGGCGACCCGACGATTTTGGATCTCGGCCTGACCATGCTGGAGGAAAAGACGGAGATTCCCGTCCTCGGCGTCGTGCCGTATGTCTATGTGGACGTGGACGATGAGGACTCGCTCTCGCCGCGGCTGGAGCAGAACAAGACGGTCAAGCCGATTGACATCGCGGTAATTCGCCTGCCGCGCATCTCCAACTTTACGGATTTTACCCCGCTGGAGGCACATCCGATGCTCGGTGTGCGCTATGTCAAGAACACAGCGGAGCTGGGCAAGCCGGACATGGTGATTCTGCCGGGGACGAAAAGTACAATAGACGATCTGCTGTGGATGCGGCAGAATGGATTGGAAACCGCCGTGTGCAAACTGGCGTCCGGCGGGACACCGGTGCTCGGTGTGTGCGGCGGCTATCAGATGCTGGGCGAGAAACTGCGTGATCCGGAGCACACGGAGAGCGCGCGGGAGCAGATTCACGGCATGGGTCTGTTGCCGGTGCGCACGGTGTTCTGTGCGCAAAAGACCCGCACCCGCGTGCGGGCGACGGTGCAGGCGGAGGCATTTGCCGGTGCAAGGCTGGACAGCTATGAGATTCACATGGGTGAGACGGCGGTGGAAGGCGAACCGTTCTGCACGCTGGAAAATGGTACGCCGGACGGCTGTGTGCACGGCATGGTGTTCGGCACCTATCTGCACGGGCTGTTTGACACCGGTGAGCTGACGCAGCGGCTGGCAGAGCTTCTGTGCGCGCGTAAGGGCATTGCGTGCGAGCAGGGACAGCCGATGTCGCACGCGGACTATGTACAAAAGCAGTACGACATTCTGGCGGACAGCGTGCGCGGCGCGCTGGATATGAAACGGCTGTATCAGCTGTTGGAGGAACCAAGATGAACACAACACATACGCTTCCGGCGGACATCGAACGCACAAGCATGCAGATCATTCAGCAGGAGCTGAAGGATCGCGGCATTGTCATTCCGGAGGAACGACAGGCGGTGGTGCATCGTGTGATTCACACGACGGCGGACTTTGAGTACGCGGAAAACCTGACGTTTACCGACGGCGCGGTATCGCGCGGCGTGGAAGCGCTGCGGCGCGGCGTGAGCATTGTGACGGACACGAACATGGCGAAGGCCGGCGTGAGCAAGCCGTCGCTGCGGCAGCTGTCCGGCGCGGTTGAGTGCTACATGGCGGAGGACATGATCGCGACGTTGGCGAAATCGAAAGGGACGACACGGGCAGTGGCGTCCATGACCTATGCGGCGCAGCGCACACCGGATGCGATTTTCGCGGTCGGCAATGCGCCGACGGCGCTCATGCGTCTGTCTGAGCTGATGCGAGACGGGCTGCGTCCGTCGCTGATTATCGGCGTGCCGGTCGGCTTTGTCAATGTCGAAGAGAGCAAGCGCGAGATTTTCTCCGTCTGTCAGCAGCTGGATGTTCCGGCGATTGTCGCGATGGGACGCAAGGGTGGAAGCGGCGTGGCGGCGGCGATCTGTAACGCCCTGCTGTATACGGCGGTGCAGGAGCTGGATCCTGCCTCGCGCGGCTGGCAGGGATAATTGAGATAAAGGGACGTATTTTTGTATGCAAGATAGTACATCGAATACGGCGATGCGCATTCAGATGCTGGGCATTGACCACAGCACGGCATCGCTGGAGCAGAGAGAAAAATTTTCGTTTACCAAGACGCGCCTGCGCGAGGCGGTGCAGGAGATTGCACAGCTTTCCGGCGTGAACGGCTGCGTCATGCTGTCCACCTGCAACCGGATGGAGGTCTATCTGAGCGCGGGAGAACGACAGACAGAGGAAGTGTATCGCTGTCTGTGCGCGCGCAAGGGACAGGATCCGGAGCAGCACCGCGCGGCGTTTGTACGGCGCAGCGGCGCGGACGCGGTGCAGCATTTGTTTGCGCTGGCGGCGGGAATGGAATCGCGCATCGTCGGTGAGGATCAGATCCTGATGCAGGTCAAGCAGGCGCTGAGCGAGGCGCGGGAGGCGGAGACGACCGATAAGGTGATGGAGGTGCTGTTCCGCATGGCGGTGACTGCCGGAAAGCAGGTCAAGACCGAAATCACCTTTCATAAGGCGAATTCGTCGGCAATTTCGTCCGCAGTGGAGCAGCTGAAAGAGAAGGGCTATTCGTTTGCCGGACAGCGCTGCATGGTCATCGGCAACGGTGAGATGGGAAAGCTGACGGCGACTGCCCTGCGTGACGTCCGCGCCCTGCTCACGCAGGGC
>CAVBHI010000157.1:0-4030 GCA_963595115.1 bacterium | reverse complement strand
CCGTTGAGCAGCGTTGCCTTCAAGCCGACCATCGGATAGCCCGCCAGAACGCCGTGCTCCATCGCCTCAACAATACCCTTTTCCACCGCCGGATGGAAGTTCTTCGGCACAGAACCGCCGAAAATCTTCTCCTCAAACAGGAAATCACCCTCGGCATACGGTGCAAATTCCATCTTGACGTGACCGTACTGACCATGTCCGCCAGACTGCTTCTTATGCTTGCCCTCTACCGTAACCAGCTTGCGGATCTTCTCACGATACGGAACAATCGGCTGCGACAGCTCTACCTCAACACCGAAGCGGTTCTTCAGCTTGGAGCAGATGACATCCAGATGAATATCACCCGCACCACTCAGAATGCTCTGATGCGTCTCGTTGTTCACCGTGAACGAGAACGTCGGATCTTCGTCCTCCAGACGATGCAGACCGGCGGCAACCTTTTCTTCATTGCCCTTGGTCTTCGGCTGAATCGCCTGCGAATAGCACGGCGTCGGGAATACAATCGGGTCGAGGTTGACCGCACGAACGGTCATCGACAGCGTGTCATTGGTCTTGGTCGTCGCCAGCTTGGAAACCGCACCGATGTCACCGCAGACAACCTCCTTGACCTCCGTCATCTTTTTGCCGCAAACCGTATACAGGTGTCCAATCTTCTCCTGGGCATCCATGCGATGATTGAGCAGAGTCATATCTGACTTCACCGCGCCTGCCACTACCTTAAAGTAGCTGAATCGACCGTACTGATCCGCCGTCGTCTTAAAGACAAACGCACAGGTTGTGCCGTTCGGATTGCACGGAATTTCAATCAAATCATCGTCCGTCTCAACAACTTCCACTGCGCCCTGATCCGGAGACGGCATGTAGTCGCAAATCGCCTGCAACGTGGTATACGAGCCGATACCCGTTGCCGCTGTACCGCAGCAAACCGGAATGATCAGACGCTGCAATGCGCCCTCACGCAGACCCGCAATCAGCTCCTCATCGCTGAACTCTTCGCCGGCAAAATAGCGCTCCATCAGATCCTCCGACAGCTCGGCGATATTCTCGCACAGAGCGGTACGAACCTGATCGACGCGCGGCATCATGTCTTCCGGAATCGGAATCTCAACGCGCTGATTGCCTTCCATCTTATATGCCTTGCGGACAACACAGTCCACAATGCCGACGGTTTCACGGTTGCCCTCAAAAATCGGGATGATAATCGGAGCAACCTCCATGCCAAACATCTTCTGCAGCTTGTGCAGAGAGTCACGGAAATCCGAGTTTTCCTCATCAATCTTGGAAATATAGAACATACACGGCTTGCCGGCATCCTCCAGACGCTTCCACGCCTTCTCTGTGCCGACGCTCGGACCGGACTTGCCCGGTACGACAATCAGACCGGACTCGCAGACGCGCATTGCGCCGAGAACCTCGCCCTCAAAATCAAAGAAGCCCGGTGTGTCCAGCAGATTAATTTTACAGCCGCCAAATTCAATCGGTGCGATCGCAGTGGAAATAGAGAACTTTCTGCGAATCTCCTCCGGGTCGGAATCACACACGGTATTTCCGTCTGTAATCTTTCCCAGTCGGTCGGTGCCGCCGGTCAGATACAGCATATGCTCGATCATTGAGGTTTTGCCGTCTCCGCCATGACCCATGACGCAAATATTGCGAATCTTATCAACAGAATAGGTGTTCAACAGTTCCACTCTCCTTAGAAATCACTTAGGATGCGCATAGGATAATAACCCATCCTCGCTTCCCCATGTTCGTAATTATATACTACTTCTCCTTGTATTGCAAACTAAATTTTGTGACTTTTTTCTAAACTTTCTCTCGTCATTTGATTTTTTGCACAATTTCCGTGCAAATGTTTGGTATTTCTTTGCTTTCTCTCCCTTTTAAGTCTTTTTTCCTGTAATAAAAAATATAACCGGCGGCGTCCTTTTTGTCAGAATCACCGCCGGTTGTTGTGGTTGTTATCCAGATTTAACCGTTTTTTGTTTCATTTTCCACATAACAAATCGGAATCAGCCAGAGCACCGCATATACCAGCATCCGAATGGGCGATACGCTAAGCGGCGCAAAGACAAAGCAGAGATATGCCGCCAGCAGCATTCCCAGGGCTGCCGCCGCGATGCCCAAAATGACACCCGCCGCGCTCAGCCGCCCCAGCAGACACGCCGCACCCAGGCAGTCGGCAAACGCGCCCGCATTGTCGCGCGTAAGCACTGCCAGCAGTGTCGTCTCACTCTCCGACACCTCATCTTTTTCTCTCCGCTCCACCAGCCGGATCATACCCTTCCGGACACCAAACAGCTCCGTCAGCCGTTCCTCGGACAGATAGCCATCCTTCGCCTCAAGCAGCACGCCCGTCTGTCGCTCGACCAGCCCCTGCATTGCCGTATGTACCGTATTGGTGATGGAATAGGTGAACTCAAACACAGCTTGTGTCACACCATCCACTGCCAAAAACAAGCTCTCCTCTTCATTCGGCAGCGAGGGAATCGGAATCCTCTGCTCATTCATACATTTCGCCGTGCCCAGCAGGACATCCTTTCCGTCCACCTGACCGCGGCGTCCGCCGCTGACATAGCGCACGATACTTTCCGCCTGCTTTGGCGCACAATATCGCTCACGAAGCGCCTCCGACAGCACCTTTCCAATCGCCGTATCCGTCTGCACCGACGCCGCATAGGTCAGCGCTTCCCGCTCGTTCAGCGTACCGCGCAGATCAATGTAATCGTCCATACGAATAGAGCCTGCCGGGAACAAATCCTCCTCCGTCAGACGAAGCCACGAAACATCTGCCATGCGAAGCGTCGCCGCCATACCCGCTATCGCCGCGCCGTTTTTGGACAAATGCCACGCCGTGCCTCGACACGCCAGCGCAACCGCCAGCAACAGCCCCAGTTGACACGCTGCCGCCAGAATTGCGGAAAGAGCAAACGGGAATCGTCCGGTGTCTCCGGTTGCCGCCACCACAATCGCCGACAACGCCACCGCTGCCACCACGACGATCAGGGTGTAGAGGCGTTCAATGCGGCTGCTCCATGCATCATATGCCGTCGCGCGAACAAACCGCTGCGGGTCATTCAGTGGACGTTTTTCCAGATACGGTTCTGCACCGGTATGCACAAACACACCGGTCGCCATCACGTGCTCCGCCGCCATCCGATAGGTGATCCGGCTCGCCGTTGCCTGCGCCATACGCGCCCGCATCAGCACAAACAGCGCCGCCATTGCCACGCACGGGTAGGTCAGCTCTCCGGTCGGATGTACGATCTGCATCACACTGTGTACGATCGCCGCCACCATCGCCAGCATGACCAGCGTGCTGAAATTCGCTCTTCCGCGAAACAGCGACCGAACGCCATCCCACAGGATGTCGCCGCCGAACAACACACTCAGCACCGCCAATCCCAGCAGTATTCCAAAATAAATCTCCGGATAGAACGCATAGCTTATGGCGTTTGGAATCGGCAGCCGCATCGTCGCTGTCGCCGACAGATACACCGCCAGCAGCAGGAACAATCCGACAAACACCGACCGGCGTCCCAGTGAGCGCACCGTGCGATTCCAGCGCTGATACCCTTCCTTTGCGTTGTGAGGAATCGGCTTGCGATCCGAGCCCCTCTCCACGTCCGCGTGTAGCTTCTCGGACACTTCCGGCTCTGTTTTTGCTTGCATTTCTGCCTCCATTGTCGGATTTGTCTGCTCCATCGTCTCCTGCTCTTCCTCCGGCAGACCGGAATTCATCCGAGATACGTCATATCCCCCCGATGTCATCCTCATCGCCACCCTCTTCCGAGGATGCCGCATGCGCGGACGAGGAGTCTCCGGTCTGCGCCGCCGTTTTCTTTTGCGCACTCTGCGCGCTGACCGACGGCTTTTGCTGTCTCTTGCGATATTTCTCCTGTATGTGACGAAGCTCGCTCATAAGAATCGGCTCGTTGCCGTCACGCTCCACCTCCGGAGCGATTTCCGCAATTTCTCCAATCGAACCGCGCATCCATTCCGGTTCTGCAAATTCCCGCACCGTGTAATG
>CAVBHI010000156.1:0-6964 GCA_963595115.1 bacterium | reverse complement strand
GTTGAACACAGTGCTCGGACTGGGTTCAAAAGCCGGCCTGTCGCATGCATTGGCGGGTATTTGTTCTTGGAATGATGCAGTGTGTGAATCCACGCTACATGAGAATCTGTTGGTGGTAACCGCCGGAGAAATACCGCCGAATCCTGCCGAGCTGCTTTCTTCCAAGAAAATGGAGCAGTTGATTGAGGAGATGTCTTCTGGCTTTAACTACCTGATTATTGATCTTCCGCCGGTGAACCTTGTCAGCGACGCGGTGGCGGTTTCCAAGCTGCTTTCCGGCATGGTTATTGTCGTTCGACAAAACTATTGTGATCGGCTTGCTCTGGCAGAAGCCATGCGCCGACTGGAACAGGTAGATACGAAATTGCTGGGCTTTGTCCTGAACGATGCAGAATTACCGACGACACGATACAAAAAATACAGAATAAAACACCGCGGTGACGCTAGCTAGATATAGGGCAGATATAACAACGCCTACGCAAAAAAGCCAGAGCATGTAAAGCGGGCTGTCAATGACGATGCGCCCTTGGTATATACCTCTGGAGATATAGAGAAATGATACGCATAAGGGAAGTGATACCACTCGGCAAGGCGAAGCGATAGATATAGAATACGTGTACACAGCTTTGCGGCAATGGTACAAAAACAGGGCAAGAAATCAAGGAAAATAATTGATTTCTTGCCCTGAACATTTGTCCTTGTCTGCTGTTGCTTGCAAGGATAATTTATTGCATTGAGGTGACGGTTTGGGAATTACCAGCACTCGTCGGGATATTGCATATTCCAAGATTTTCGCAGCTGTGTCATAATATCCATGACATCCTTGGTATAGGGTAAATGCATGGCAGAGACGTCGCCGCTCTGCACAGCATATTCCATGTCAGTCATTTCATAATAGAGAGCCTTTGCATTCTCGCCGCAGGTCAACTCGGTGCGCTGTCCGGTTTCGGCATCGACGATAACGGCAGTATCGGCGCGAGGAAATTCCATAATTTCAATATAACCCTTTTCACAGCTAATCATGGCGCGTTTGGGTTGTTTGGAGTGCATAGAGAGAGCAATCGTTGCCATTTGTCCCGCAGCGTTTTGAAGCAAAACGGTTGCCTGCTCATCAGAACCGGTTGGCGAAGGCTTCCATTGGCTGACAATGGCATCGGGCGTTTCACTCATAAAGCTACGCACCAGGGAAAGTGCGTACACGCCAATATCTAACATCGCGCCGCCTGCCAGCTTCATGTTAAAGAAGCGATTGTTCATGTCGTACTCCTTGAAGCTGCCGAAATTCACGGTGATGAGCTGGACACGTCCGAGTGCGCCGCTGTGTATGGTATCCCACAGCTTTTTGTAAAGCGGCATATGCCAGATGGTCATTGCCTCGGCGATAATACAGCGCTTACGTTCGGCTAGATCCATCATGCCGGTCAGTTCGCGGCTGTTTAAGGTGATAGACTTTTCTACCAAGACATGCTTACCATGCTCCAATGCCTTTTGCATGAAAGAATGGTGTGTATTGTGCGGACTGGTGATATAAATAATATCAACGGCGTGATCCGTAAACATTTCGTCAAGGGAATCATAAACCTTGGGCACATGATACTTCGCGGCAAATTCCACCGCCTTTTGATGGGTGCGGTTTCCAACCGCATATAATGACTTCCCCATGTTTTGCAGTGCACATGCCATTTCGTTGGCGATCACTCCAGTGCCGAGAACAGCCCAGTTAAGTTGATTGCTCATAGAAAAACCTCCTCCTGTGAAATCATTTTATCATGGATTGTGTTAAAAGACGAGAGAAACCAGTGTATTGATGGAATAGAAAAAAGAGCCTTATCAGCAAATTGTTGCTGATAAGACTCTTTTTTTACTGTGTTAGCCGAGCATAGGAACTAAGGTCAGGAAGAAACCGGCGGCAACGGCCGAACCGATAACACCGGCAACGTTCGGACCCATGGCGTGCATGAGCAGGAAGTTTGACGGGTTTTCCTTCTGTCCAACCTGCTGTGATACGCGGGCTGCCATCGGAACAGCAGAAACACCGGCAGAACCAATCAGCGGATTGACCTTACCCTTGGTAATCCAGTACATGAAGTCACCGAAAATGACACCGCCAAAGGTAGACAGCGCAAAGGCGACCAGACCCATGGCAACAATCATCAGGGTGTTTGCCGTCAGGAAGGTTTCCGCAGAGGCAGTAGCGCCAACCGATGTGCCCAACAGAATTGACAGCGTGTTGACCATGGCATTCTGCGCGGTGTCCGACAGACGATCAGTAACGCCGGATTCCTTAAACAGATTGCCGAGCATCAGCATACCGATCAGCGGAGCGGTATCCGGCAGAAGCAGGATAACAACGGTAGCAACGGCGATCGGGAAGATGATCTTCTCCGCCTGAGAAACCTCACGCAACTGGGTCATCTTGGTTGCGCGCATCTTCTTGGTGGTAAACAGCTTCATAATAGGCGGCTGAATCATTGGAATCAACGCCATGTAGGAGTACGCTGCAATCGCAATTGCAGACAGATACTGCGGTGCGAGACGAGACGCAACCATGATAGCGGTCGGACCATCCGCACCGCCGATAATGCCAATGGAAGCGGCGACGGCAACCGGAAAACCACACAGCAGCAAAGAGCCGAGAAATGCGGTAAAGATACCGAACTGCGCCGCAGCGCCCAGCAGCAGGGAAGACGGGCGGGCAATCAGAGGACCAAAGTCCGTCATTGCACCAACGCCGAGGAAAATCAGCGGGGGATAGAGGTCGAATTCAACGCCCTTGTAGAAATAGTACAGCAGACCGCCTTCCTCCATGATGCCGGAGTTCGGCAGGTTTGCCAGCAGCATACCAAACGCGATTGGAACCAGCAGCAGCGGTTCAAATTTCTTGGCAATGCCGAGATACAGCAGAACGAAGGCGATTACAATCATCACAAGGGACTTCCAGCCATCAATACCCGTGGTAAACAGGGTTGCATAACCGGATTCTCCTAAAATTCTGCTGATAACTTCAGTAAATGAAAACATGTGTATCCCCTCCCGTTTACTGGACGGTAGCAAGGACAGTGCCGGTATCGACCGAATCACCCTGTGTGGTGCAGACGGAAGTAACCGTACCCTCCTTGCCGGCGAAGATTTCATTTTCCATCTTCATCGCTTCGAGGATAAATAATACGTCGCCGCTCTGTACGGTCTGACCAACTTGGCAGCGAACCTCCAGAATCTTACCCGGCATCGGTGCGCTGACCGGATCGCCGGCACCGGCTGGAACGGAAGCCGCCGGAGTAGTGGGTGTTGTCGCCGGAGCAGCAACGGGCGCTGCCGGAACAGCGACAACCTGCGGAGTCGGAGCGACACCGATATAGGCGGCAGATGCCTTTCCGCGCTCTACCTCAACTTCATATTGTTTGTCGTTAATCGTTACGATATATTTGCTCATTCGTGTTCCGTCCCTTCTTTACAGAGCCGCAATGCGTCGGAATTGCAGTTCATCCAGCGGGATGTCGGTTTCCTCGCTGATGATTGCCATGATGCATGCGGCGGTTTCCTCGTCACAGTCGATTAACTGCAGCTTGCCGTCCCAAGGCTTGGAAGACTCTACTTCCATAACGGGCGCAGCGGGCACTGCCGCCGGAGCAGCAGCGGGTGCATGCTCGATTTTTCTTACGACAGCAGAGACGATTTTAATAATCAGAATCAGGAACAGAAGCATTGCGAATACAATGCAGAAACCAACGAGGGCGATGAGCAGTGCTTCACCAACACCAAGTGTCGGACTCATAGAAATGCCTCCTTATTCTTCTACCTTTTTCAAGGAATAGGTTACCTTGATTCCCTTGTGCTCTTCGCGATAGCGGAAGAAATCCTCCGCCTGCTGCGGGAAGGCGACATAGGACAAAACATCCTCGTCACAGACCTCTTCTGGCTTGCAGCCGATGATTTCCGCGACCTTTGCACGTGCCTCCGGCAGCTCATTCGGGACATGGATGCGCTCCGACAACGGCTTTTCGTCGCCAAGTGCTTTCTTTACAATGTCCTGATTGACCTTGCCCGGCGCGCGACCGTATTCACCGCGAAGATAAGCGATAATTTCCTTGGGGAAATTCTTATACCGCTCGCCGGTGATGACGTTGACCGTAGCCTGTGAGCCGACCATCTGACTCATTGGAGTGACCAGCGGCGGATAACCCAAATCCTTGCGGACGTGTGGAATCTCTGCCAGAACCTCGTCGAATTTATCCAGCGAGTGCATGTCGGTCAGATTGGCGATCAGGTTGGACAGCATACCGCCCGGTACCTGATAAACCAGACCATCGGCGTTGGTTGCCATAACATAGGGGTTGATCTGTCCGTTGTCGAGGAACTTCTTCTTAACCGGTGCAAAATGGTTTTTGATGACGGTCAGCTTGTCCTCGTTCAGACCGGACTCGTAGCCGAACTGCTTGAGGGCATAGTTCATCGACTCTGTACACGGCTGCGAGGTGCCGCTGGCGAACGGAGAAATCGCACAGTCTATGACATCAGCGCCAGCCTCAACCGCCTTGAGCAGCGTCATAGAGCCAAGACCGGTTGTGTCATGCGTGTGGACAACAACGCGCAGGCTGCAATTTTCCTTCAGTGCCTTGACCAAATCATAGGCTTCCTTCGGAGAGAGCAACGCTGCCATATCCTTGATGCAGAGAGACTGACAGCCCATGCGCTCCAGCTCCTTGGCCTGCTCGACATACTTTTCCAGTGTATGAACCGGGCTTTTGGTGTAGCACATAACGCCCTGCGCTTCCGCTCCGGCCTTCAGACACTCGTCTACTGCAACTTCAATGTTGCGCAGATCGTTCAGAGCATCAAAAATACGGATAATATCAATTCCGTTTTCTACCGACTTGCGGACAAATCCGCGCACGGCTTCGTCGGAATAATGACGATAACCCAGAATATTCTGTCCGCGCAGCAGCATTTGCAGCTTGGTGTTCGGCATGTGCTTGCGGATCGTGCGCAGGCGTTCCCAAGGGTCTTCGTTCAGATAACGGAGACAGGAATCAAAGGTCGCGCCGCCCCAGCATTCGACAGAATAGTATCCCGCCTGATCCATGGTGTCGAGAATATCGACAAAATCCTCAATGGGGATACGGGTTGCACACAGAGACTGGTTTGCATCACGCAGCACGGTCTCTGTGATTTGAATTGTTTTTGGCACAGTGTTTCACTCCTTCGTTTGATCATGTATGTGCTGAGCGCAATCACACCCTCAGCGGGAACATGGTCGAAAAATAAATACTCAACTTTATTCCGTACTCTAGTATTATACAACAGAAGAAAGGCACAATGCAACGGGGAAGCGGAAAGAAGTTTGTGGGAGAAAAAATTCAAAATACTTTGCAAAAAGACGGGATAAAATCTTTTAACTAGGGGGACGGAATGCAAAATCGGATGCTTCTTGAATTTTGCCAATTCTTTGGTGAAGGAAAGGAATGGATGTGTCAATGCTTGAAAAACAAAACGAACTGCCGTGGGGGCAGTTCGTTGGAAAGCGGATTGCTTGCGGGATGGTTATGCCTGATCGGCTGCTCGGCAACCGTTTTTCATGCTGCGCACATAGTCAGCGACCGGCTGAATGCAGTCCGTACCGTATTTTGCGACGAGTTTAACAATGGCAGAACCGACAATCGCGCCGTCAGACACGCGGCTCATTTGCTCTGCCTGCTCCGGTGTGGAAATGCCAAAGCCAACAGCACACGGGATGTCACGAACCTCCTTGACCAGTCGCACCATTGCGCCGATGTCGGTCGTGATCTGAGTGCGGACTCCGGTAACGCCGAGAGAGGAAACGCAGTAGACAAAGCCGTTGGCCTCCTTGGCAATCATGCGGATGCGGTCGTGCGAGGTCGGAGCGATCATGCTGATCAGCTCCAGACCGTATTGCTTGCACAGCGGGTCAAATTCGTTCTTTTCCTCAAACGGAACGTCCGGAAGAATGATCCCCTGAATACCGACTTCGGCGGCGGTTTTTAGGAATTTTTCTGCACCATAGGAATACACAACGTTGGCATAGGTCATGAATACCATCGGGATTGTGACGGTTTTGCGCACGCGACGTACAAGCTCAAATACCTTATCCGTAGTGCATCCGGCGTTCAGTGCGCGCAGGTTGCCGTCCTGAATGACCGGTCCTTCTGCGGTTGGATCGGAGAACGGAATGCCCAGCTCAATGAGGTCGGCGCCTGCCTCGGCAATGGCAGGAATCAGGCGTTCCGTGGTCGCCAGATCCGGATCACCACAGGTGAGGAACGGAATAAATGCCTTTCCGTTGCGAAATGCGTCGGCAATCGTAATCTTACTCATGAATATCCTCCCCTCGGTAGCGTGCCATGGCGGCAACGTCCTTGTCACCGCGTCCGGACAGGTTAATGACCATAATCTGATCCCTGCTCATAGTCGGCGCAAGCTTGATAGCGTGCGCGACGGCGTGGGCGGACTCAATGGCTGGAATGATACCCTCCGTGCGGGAGAGGTATTCAAAGGCATCAACGGCTTCATCGTCCGTGATAGCGACATACTCCGCACGCTTGGTGTCAAACAGCATTGCGTGCTCCGGTCCGATACCCGGATAGTCCAGACCGGCGGAAATCGAGTACACCGGTGCGATCTGACCGTACTTATCCTGACAGAAATACGACTTCATGCCGTGGAAAATGCCAAGGCGTCCGGTGGAAAGCGTCGCGGCGGTCTCGAAGGTATCAATGCCGCGTCCGGCCGCCTCGCAGCCGATCAGGCGAACGGACGGATCGTCAATGAAATTGTAGAAGGCGCCGATGGCGTTGGAGCCGCCGCCGACACAGGCGAGAACGGCGTCCGGCAGACGGCCTTCGCGCTCCAGCATCTCTTCCTTGATTTCCTTCGAGATGACCGCCTGAAAATCGCGGACAATCGTCGGGAACGGGTGCGGGCCCATGACGGAGCCGAGGACATAATG
>CAVBHI010000155.1:0-2704 GCA_963595115.1 bacterium | reverse complement strand
GGCGGTTATATGGCGTGGCTGATGCAGGAGATGAACCGGATGGAAAGTGACGACTACAGCCGACAGGTGGAACGCAGCCTACAGAAAAAGTTCCGCAAGAGTCTTTGGTCAAGGTTTACCAAGGCGATTCGACAGTATGAGCTGGTCAAGCCGGGTGACTGTGTGGCGGTATGTATTTCAGGCGGCAAGGACTCCATGCTGATGGCAAAGCTGTTTCAGGAATTGCACAAGTACAGTGAGATTCCGTTTGAGGTCAAGTATTTGGTTATGGATCCGGGCTACAGCGCAGAGAATCGCCGCGTGATCGAGCAAAATGCGCGAAAGCTCAAGGTGCCGATTCAGGTGTATGAATCCAATATTTTCGAATCGGTTTTCCATATTGAAAAGTCGCCGTGTTATCTCTGTGCGCGTATGCGGCGCGGACATTTGTACAGCTATGCCAAGGAGATGGGTTGTAACAAGATTGCGCTGGGACATCATTATGATGACGTCATTGAGACGATTCTGATGGGAATGCTGTATGGCGCACAGGTTCAGACCATGATGCCAAAGCTGCACAGCACGAATTTTGAAGGCATGGAGCTGATTCGCCCGATGTACCTCATTCGTGAGGAGGATATTAAGGCATGGCGAGATTACAATGGACTGCGATTTATTCAATGCGCATGTAAATTTACGGAAAACTGTGCAACCTGTACAAATGAAGAGACGAAGTCGAAACGCCTGGAAATTAAGGGACTGATTCAGGAGCTGAAGAAAAAGAACCCGTTTGTTGAGGGCAATATTTTTAAGAGTGTGGAGAATGTCAATTTGGACACGGTAATCTCCTATAAGTCAAAGGGAGAGCGACATCATTTCTTAGATGCCTATGACAATGTGTAAGAGGAGAGAGACTATGGCAACGAAAAAGAAGATGCTTGTCTATGCGCTGCCGCAGGATCAACAGCGCCATTTGGTGGAGGTTATGCGGAAATTACAGCTTGTCGTTGTGCCAGTGCCGTCTACCCAGTATGCACAACCATTGCAGTCTGTGCTTGCGGAGACGGCGTCACCAAACACGGCGTTCCCGTGGCCGGAGCTTGCAGAGCCTATGCTGGTGATGGCTGGTTTGGAGAGTGAGGAGATTGATGCGGTGCTGGCTGCGCTGAAACAAAATCGGATTCGCATTGATTTGAAAGCGATTGTAACACCGACCAACCAGAGCTGGACATCCTTACAGCTGTATGGCGAGCTGTGCAAAGAGCGCGAAGCGATGCGTCGCAGATAGGCAGGGAAACAGATGTGTATTGGAGTATTACATAGGCAATGACAGAGACAAGTTTCGTTGTATTTACCGTCCTTTCTGCGTGAAAAAACTGCGTAAGCTTACCGATCCGGTTGCTCCGGCGCACGTATTGTGCTATAATAAAGTGCGCAAAATATGTGGATGTTTTGTATGACATGGAAGCGGTGCAGGATAAAAAGAGTGGTTGAATGGGCATCCGTCCGCGCAGCGTTTCTCTTCTCCAAGGGGCGCAAGAATGACAACCGCTGTGACATAGATGGTCAGAAAAGGAGCGAAGTATGACAATCAAACAAAAATTTTTTGCGGATGACGGCTGGGCGGTCTGGATTGACGGTGACGATCTCAGTACGATTTATCTTGACGAATGGCTGAACCCAAAGGAAAAGAGCTATGTAGATATTGCGATTCATACCCGTGGCATCAAGGGAGCAAAAGCGCTGAATCTTTATATCCCGTTTTCGGTTTCCAAGGAGGAGGTATTGGATCTTTCGCTCCTGTTGCAGGATAAAAAGATTCTCTATGCAAAATTTAACGCGGCATGTGTCATTGACTATCAGAAAAATGACTATACCTCGGAGCTTGCCTATCATGGTAAGACACTGGATGTGATACATATTTCAAAGCTGGGCTATACCCTTGAGCCGCTGGAAAACGGGACGCTTTTTCGTGTGGACTTAGATAAGGTGCAGGAGTTTTTGGACAACGACGAGGTTTATTTCCTTTTCCGCATTCCACACAAATCGCTCGACCAAATATTTGCACCCCAGATGGATGTGAAGGGACTATTTCAACGACTGCGTAATCTCATAACCACTCCGGTAAAAACCGAAAAGTACGGCTATTCTATGCGAATCAATGAGATACACTTGATTCCGGCAAGAATCACCCGCATAGGTGCATTTCACCGGCAGAGGCTGAAACGTGCCGTTATTTCGATTTCCATAAGCGATGAATATGAGGTCAACGATCAGGGGTGCTATCGTATTAAGCGACTGGAGGAGCAGCTATATCAGCGATATGTGCCAGACGAATTCTCTTGTGAAAATGCGATTACATACCAATGGGAGCAGGATCGGGGTGTCAATGTGCGTGGACATTTTAACTTCTATTTTTCCTTGGCGCGCAATTCGGTAAGTCCGATGAGTATGGTCATCTATATGATTTTGCTGGTTCTTGTGGGCAGCGCGGGCAGCGCACTGTTTGAACTGATAAAGCTGTTGGTTTGCGGATGAAGGAGGAAAAGCCGCTGTGAAGCAAAAACTCACAAAAAACAGCGCCGGAGTCTTTGTATTTCTGATGAATATGGCACTGTTCCTGTTGTTGACTGCACCGTTTAAGCTTTGGGTCGCTGCGTCCGAAATTACTCAAATGCGCCCTGCGGCGGCGCTCACACCAGTTCTTGGCATGATCTTTGGCTGG
>CAVBHI010000154.1:0-11652 GCA_963595115.1 bacterium | reverse complement strand
CCACTGAAGTCCATGATGATCTTTCCGTTGTCGGTCGGCGTAATAAACGAATCATGCTTTTCTGCCGTAATTCCGGTCATCGGCTGGAACCAGTGGGTGTAATGCGTTGCTCCCTTGGAAACCGCCCACTCCTTCATGGCGTGTGCCACATCGTTGGCAATGGTTGCATCCAGCGGTTCGCCATAGTCAATTGTCTTGCGGAGCTTTTTAAATACTTCCTTCGGAAGCTTGTCACGCATTTCGCCTTCGTTGAACACGTAAGACGCAAAAATTTCAGGAACATTATTCATCTGAAACGCACCTCCATACTGTCGTTCATATAATGAAATTCAAGTCTTAAAAAAAATTGGCGCTGCGGATCTTGGCCATCCACAGCGCCCTTGCTGTTCACTGTGGCTATTATATTCCCCTTTTGGGGGCTTGTCAACACGAAAAATGAAACTTTTCTCCCGTTTGTCAACTTTTATTAATTATTTCCATGAATAATTCTTTGGAAGTACATTGCTCTATGCAAGTTGTATGAATCCGTAATCAAGAGGTATGCCACAGATTTTTTTCTTGACTACATACTACTTTTGAAATAAAATGGAGCTACAGACAATGGCGTTTGTTCTCCTAGGATCTTTTTGCATGTTCCATTTGGGGGTGCACGTCATTTTTTTGGTTTTATTCCCTCTGTGCCCCCGCGGCACAGGCAGGAGTTTCCCGTCATAATGATGGACAGCGGAATTGGCGAGACTGTTTCAAGCACTCTCCCATCTTTCCTGCATATCTGGGCGGCTGGTTTGATTCGCTTCTTTATTATAATATATAATAGTACGTTGCGATAGCTCTGTTTCTGCCCGCTCAGCGCATCCGCTGCGCTGTCTGAACACGTTTGTTTCCACTGCTTATGGGGAGGTAGCTATTACATGATGACCAACTATTCATTCCAAGAGATCACACAGTTCGTTGCGGAAAATGACGTAAAGTTTATCCGTCTCGCGTTCTGCGACATATTCGGAACTCAGAAAAACATATCCATTATGCCGCGCGAGCTTTCGCGCGCCTTTGAGGAGGGCATCTCCTTTGATGCCTCCTCGGTTCGTGGCTTTATGAACATTGAGGCATCTGACCTTCTATTGTTTCCGGATCCGCGTACCTTGTCCATTCTGCCGTGGCGTCCGTCTCAGGGACGTGTCGTGCGGTTTTACTGTGACATCCGCTATCCGGACGGTCGTCCCTTTGAAGGTGACGGTCGCCATGTTCTGCGTCAGGCACACAAGGACATTCAGGAGATGGGATACTCCGTCAAAATCGGCACGGAGTGCGAATTTTATCTGCTGCAAAACGATGAAAATGGTTTGCCGACCAAGCGTCCGCACGATTCCGCCAGCTATATGGACATTGCACCGTTGGATAAAGGGGAAAATGTCCGCCGTCAGATCTGCCTGACGCTGGAGGAAATGAATCTTCGTCCGGAGGCTTCCCATCACGAGACCGGTCCGGGTCAAAACGAAATCGACTTCGCCTATGCTCCTGCGCTGGAAGCAGCGGACAACCTAATTACCTTCCGAAGTGCGGTCAAAACCATTGCCGCTGCCAACGGGCTGTACGCATCCTTTATGCCCAAGCCGTTCCGCGATCAGGCTGGCAGCGGACTGCACATTAACATCTCCATCTACAAGCGCGGTGAAAATCTGTTCACCGGCGAATCGTCCGACAACGGGCAGGTCAGCTCCAGCTTTATGATGGGTATTATGAACCGAGTCTACGACATGACCGCATTCCTCAATCCGCTGGTCAATTCCTACGAGCGCTTTGGCGAATGCGAGGCACCGCGCTATATCACATGGAGCTATCAAAACCGCTCTCAGCTCATTCGCATTCCAGCCGCCCGCGGCGACAAGTCCCGCATGGAGCTTCGCTCTTCTGATCCGTGCGCAAATCCTTATCTGGCATTTACTCTGCTCATTCGCGCCGGCATTGAGGGCATAGAGCGCGGTTTGCATCTGTGTGATCCGTGTAATCTAAATCTGTTTGACGTTCCGCAGTCCTCTGTACGTGAATACGACTGCCTGCCGTCCAATCTTAATGAGGCCATCCGCGCCGCCGCTGACAGCGAGTTCATTCGCGACTCTCTGCCGGAAAAAACCATCAGCTCTTATCTTGATGCCAAGCGCGCCGAGTGGACGCGCTACGCCGACGCCAGCAACAAGAGCCAGATCATTGACTCACTGTACTTCTATCGCTATTGATGCCCCATCGGGCTTCTGTTTTGGAAGGAGGTTATTACATGGACCGTTTGCTGCTTGTGACACCAACAAAAAAAAGCGCGGACATGCTGATCGGTCTGTTGCAGGACGGCGGACATCACCCGCACCACATCCGCATCGCCTCCTCCGGCGGCGAAGCCCGGCGGGCGCTTATTGAAATGGATTTTGACCTTGTCCTAATCAATAGTCCTCTGCCGGATGAATTCGGACATGAGTTTGCATCCTATGTCTCGTCCTCTAATACTACCGGTGTCATTATGCTGGTGAAAAATGATTTGGCGGATTCTGTGGCAGAGCAACTTGAGCCGGAGGGAATTTTTATTCTCGCCAAGCCGCTCAGCCGCCCCCTGTTTTATCAAATCATCCGCATCGCGGGCGCTACGCGCATACACATTATGGCACTGCAAAAGGAAAATCTAAAGCTGCGTCAAAAGCTGGATGATCTGCGCGTCATCAATCGCGCCAAATGTCTATTAATTCAGGAAAAGCACATGACAGAGGACGAGGCGCACGGCTACATAGAGAAGAACGCTATGAACCATCGGAAAACGCGCCGTGATGTAGCGGAAATTATCATTCAGAGCTTTGAATGACACCAAAGATGCCAATTTTTATTCAGACTGACGCAGAGATGCCCTTCGCGTCAGTCTTTCTTTGTTTGTCTGCACCAACTCCTATGAGAAAGAATGTGCAATCTTCGTCTATTGTCCCCTTGCAAAGCGGTAGGCAAATCAGTATAATTTAGAGTGAATGTTTCTGGCGTTTTATGTTGGAACAATCAGAATCTGCGACTAGGGTGTATCGGAAAGGTCGAAAATATCAACTATTTCTGCAAAGCAGGTCAGTATCATCGTGGGAATGGCGGATCATCCCCACCGGATCGTCACACATTTTCTCCCTTGATTCCTCTCCGCTTTTGGAAAGATTGGTTATATTTTTATTTTTTCGATAGCGCCTAACTTTGAGGTTGACGCACTATGAAGCTGAAATTCACAAAAATGCATGGCTGTGGAAACGATTATATCTATTTTAATTGCTTCGAGCAGCCGATTGACCATCCGGAAGAACTTGCCGTCACGCTCTCTGACCGCCATTTTGGTGTCGGCGGTGACGGCATTATCCTGATCTGCCCTTCCGACAAGGCAGATGCCAAAATGCGCATCTTCAACGCCGACGGCAGCGAAGGAAAAATGTGCGGTAACGGCATTCGCTGCGTCGGCAAATATCTGTTCGACAGCGGCATTGCACGCAAGCCGGAAATTACAGTTGATTCTCTCAGTGGAATTAAGACTCTGCAAATGCAGGTTGTGGACGGAATCGCCGTCGGCGCTACGGTCAACATGGGCAAAGCCATCTTGACGCCCTCGGACATCCCCGTTTTGCTGGACGGCGAGCGCGCCGTAAATGTTCCCATCGTTGTGGGCGACACCCAGCAGTATGTCACCTGCGTTTCCATGGGAAATCCACACTGCGTTGTCTTTGTTCCGGATGTTGATTCGCTGGATCTTCCTGCCATCGGTCCTGATTTTGAACGCCATGCGCTGTTCCCGGAACGCATCAACACCGAGTTTATCCGCGTCATCGATGACCATACGCTGCAAATGCGTGTGTGGGAACGCGGCAGCGGAGAAACCTGGGCGTGTGGAACAGGAGCATGTGCCTCTGCTGTTGCAGCGGTTCTCAACGGCTACTGCCCAATGGGCGAAGAGATTACACTGCATTTGCGCGGCGGGGATCTCCGCGTTCGTTATACCGAACAAGCCGTCTATATGACCGGCTCGGCAACCAAAGTATTTGAAGGGAGTATTGATCTATGACAAAATACATTTTCGTAACTGGCGGTGTCGTCTCCGGTCTCGGCAAGGGCATCACAGCCGCTTCTCTTGGACGACTGCTGAAATCCCGCGGACTGAAGGTAGCGGCACAGAAACTCGACCCGTACATCAACGTAGATCCGGGCACGATGAGTCCGTTCCAGCATGGCGAGGTGTATGTCACAGAGGACGGCGCAGAGACCGACTTGGATCTCGGTCACTACGAGCGCTTCATTGACGAGGATTTGAACAAGTTTTCCAACCTGACCACTGGTAAGGTTTACTGGAACGTTCTGAACAAGGAGCGCAAGGGTGAATATCTCGGTGACACCGTTCAGGTCATCCCCCATATTACCAATGAAATTAAGTCCTTTATTTATTCCGTCGGCGAAAAGACCAACGCAGATGTCGTCATCACGGAAATCGGCGGCACCACCGGCGACATTGAGTCGCAGCCGTTTCTGGAGGCCATCCGTCAGGTAGCTACAGAGGTCGGTCGCCGTAACTGTCTGTTCCTGCACGTCACGCTCGTTCCGTTCATCTCCGGCTCCAACGAGCCGAAGTCCAAGCCGACACAGCACTCAGTCAAGGAACTGCGCGGTCTGGGTATCCAGCCGGATCTCATCATTTGCCGCGTCGATCAGCCGCTGACCGAGGACATCAAGCACAAGATCAGCCTGTTTTGCAACGTGCCGCATGACTGCGTTATTGAAAACCGCACCATGCCGATCTTGTATCAGGCACCGCTTATGCTGGAGGAAAGCCACCTGTCCGACATTGTATGTCGCGAGCTTGCACTGGGCGTCGGCAAGGGTGATATGCGGGAATGGCATGAAATGCTTGACCGTATTTCCAGCTGCACCGGCTCGGTTCGCATCGCGCTGGTCGGCAAGTATGTCCGTCTGCACGACGCTTACCTGTCGGTTGCCGAAGCGCTCCAGCACGCCGGATTTGAAAACGGCACTACTGTACACATTGATTGGGTAGACTCTGAGGAAATCAACGAGTCCACCGTGGACAAGCTGCTCTCCAGCGCAGACGGCATCATTCTTCCAGGCGGCTTCGGCAGCCGTGGTATTGAGGGCATGATCTGCGCAGCAAACTACTGCCGCACGCATAGCATTCCGTATTTCGGTATCTGCCTTGGTATGCAGATCGCAGCTATTGCGTATGCACGCAGCGTTCTGGGCTTCAAGGATGCCAACTCCGGTGAATTTGATCCGGAAAGCCAGCATCGTGTGATTGATTTGATGGAGAGCCAGCAGGGCGTTTCCAAAAAGGGTGGTACTATGCGTTTGGGCGCGTATCCGTGCCGGATTCGTCCGGACACCCAGATGTCCGCCGCCTACGGAGTTCGTGACATTTCAGAGCGTCATCGCCATCGCTATGAATTCAACAACAAGTTCCGCAACGACTTTGAGCAAAACGGTATGATTATCTCCGGTACTTCTCCGTCCGGCGAGCTTGTGGAAACCGTGGAAATTCCAGGTCATCCGTTCTATGTCGGCGTACAGTTCCATCCGGAGTTTAAGTCCCGCCCGAATCGTGCGCATCCGTTGTTCAAGTCCTTTATCGCGGCAGCTATGAAAAGGAGTAAGTAAACCCATGAAAATCAACAAGAATTATCAGAATGTAGCCGACAGCTATCTATTCTCCACCGTTGCCCGCAAGCAGCGTGAGTTCCAGGAAGCACATCCGGACAAGAAGGTTATCCGTCTGAGCATTGGTGACGTAACCCTGCCGCTGGCGCCAGTTGTCATCGAAGCCATGCACAATGCCGTTGAGGAAATGGGCACCAAGGAAGGTTTCCACGGCTATGGTCCGGAGCAGGGCTATGATTTCCTGAAGGAGTCCATTCAGGCATACTATGCTTCGCACGGCACACAGCTGGAGCGCGACGAGATCTTCGTCTCGGACGGCGCAAAGTCCGATGTCGGTAATATTCTCGACCTGTTTGACGCAGACAATGTGGTTCTGGTTCCTGATCCGGTTTATCCGGTTTATGTTGACACCAACACGATGGCGGGTCGTAAGATCATCTACATGAATGCCAACGAGGAGAACGGCTTCCTGCCACTGCCGGATTCGTCCGTTAAGGCAGACATCATTTATCTGTGCTCTCCGAACAACCCGACCGGCGCGGTATACGGTCGAAATGCGTTGGAGGCTTGGGTCAAGTATGCACTGGACAACAACGCAATCCTGCTGTTTGACTCCGCGTATGAGTGCTTTGTCTCGGATTCCTCCCTGCCGCGCAGCATTTATGAGATTGAGGGCGCAAAGAAGTGCGCCATTGAGTTCAACTCCTTCTCGAAGACCGCCGGCTTCACCGGCACGCGCTGCGGCTATACAGTTGTTCCGATGGAGTTGGAGCGCGAGGGCATGAATCTGAACAAGATGTGGCTGCGCCGTCAGACCACAAAGTTCAATGGCGTACCGTACATTGTACAGCGCGGTGCAGCGGCAGTCTTTACCGAAAAGGGCATGGAGCAGATTCAGGCAAATCTGGCATACTACAAGGAAAATGCCCGCATTCTGTCCGAGGCGCTGGATGAGCTGGGTATCTGGTACACCGGCGGCAAGAACTCTCCATACGTTTGGATGAAGTGCCCGAACGGCATGGAATCTTGGGAATTCTTCGACTATCTGCTGGAAAACGCCAACGTCGTTGGTACTCCGGGCGCGGGTTTTGGTAAAAACGGAACGAACTTCTTCCGTCTGACCGCTTTTGGCGACCGTGAGCAAACCATTGAAGCCGTTGAGCGCATTAAGAAGCTCTTAAAATAAGTTCACGATTCGGTAATACGCAGAAACCGCCGGAATCATTCCGGCGGTTTCTGAAACATACTCACGATTCATCAGCCACAAAGAATCGAAGGTGGTGTGTTTGGAGGGGGATTTACCATACGCACCTTCCTTTCATTGCGGGCTTTCGTGTTACGGAGGCTTATTTATGCATAAATTCAACTTTTCGCCGAAGCACTTCTTACGTACATACGGCGGACAAATTTTCTTTTATATCACCCCTCTGTTGATCTTCTGGACAGCAGAATTTCTGGAATACGGCGACGAAAGCTACTGTATGCGCCCCGCTACGCTTGCCTTTTGGGTCAATCTCATGGGGTACTACGGCGTATTTCTTCTTCTGCGCGCACTCACTCGGCGCACTCATCTCACCCTATGCATCGGCACGATTTTTTATCTCATCTGCGGCACGGCGATGTATTATTCCATTGCTATCCGCAACGCGCCGATTTCTCCATGGGATCTCTTGGCAGCCGGTACTGCCATGTCGGTGCTCGATGGATTTGATTTGACCCCGCCGCCGCAGGTAGTCGGCGCATTTATCGGCGTCATTGTCTGGCTCATTCTCTCTACCTATCTGAAAAAGAAAGGTCAGTATCCCCTGCTCAAGCTGCGTGACCGTCTGGAAACGCTGGCTGCATCGCTGGTACTTTTGATTTCCTTCACATTGATTGCACTGTTTGGTCAGAGCAATTTCTACGTCAGCACTTGGCGTCAGGTCACGGCAAACCGCGAGAACGGTTTCTTTCTCAACTTCGTCATGAACTGCAGCACGCTGTTCAATCCGAAGCCAAGCGGTTACTCTCCGGATTCTGCCGCCAGCATTTTGGACAGCGCCAAGGGGACCTATCAAACCGACGGCGTCAACGAACAAAACCCGAACATTATTGCCATTATGGATGAAACCTTTTCGGATCTGTCCATTCTCGGCGATCTTGGTTTGACCAACACCGAAGATGTCATGCCGTTCGTGCATTCCCTATCCAAGGACAAGAACGCCATCACCGGTCAATTAGTTGTACCGGCATGGGGCGGCGGTACTTGTAACTCAGAGTATGAGTTCCTAACCTCCAACACCTATGCATTCTTCCAGAGCGGCAGTTATCCAATGCTGCAATACGTGCACAGCAACACGGAATCCATGGCTTCCGTGCTCGCAGCGCAAGGCTATGAAACCGTTGGCATTCATCCGTACTACGGCACAGGCTGGGGACGCAACCGCGCTTATCCGCTGATGGGCTTTGATCGATTCCTCGACGTTGATTCCTTTGGCAGTGATGCGCAGATTCTTCGCCGTTATATCAGCGACAAAAGCTCCTTTGACAAGGTGATTGAGCAATATGAAAACAAGGACAAGGATACGCCGCTGTTCTGCTTCAATGTCACGATGCAGAATCATTGCAGCTATGATACGGTATATGACAATTTCCCGGAGAAGGTTCAGTTCCGCAATGAGGACATATATCCGTTGACCAAGCAGTATCTGTCTTTGATTCAGCGCTCAGACAAGTCGATTAAGCGGCTGGTCAAGTACTTCTCCAAGGTAAAGGAGCCAACCATTATCGTTCTGTTCGGCGACCATCAGCCGTACATCGAGAACTCGTTCTACCGTTATCTTACCTCCGGCTCAAGCAAGAGCTCAGCAGAGATTACAATGGATGAGCATACCGTTCCGTTCTTTATTTGGGCGAACTATGATATTGAAGGCTACGATGCCGGACGCATTAGCGCCAACTATCTTGGTCCGCTGACATTAGATACCGCCAATTTGCAGATGAGCGACTATCAGCAGTACGTCTACAGTCTGATGAAGGACTATCCGGTTATCTCCTGTGTCGGCACAGTTGATAAGAACGGTATCCAGATTCCTTTGGAAATGGCAGAGCTGTCGGATTATAAGATCGTTCAGTATCAAAACGTCTTTGATAAATCCACCAAACAGACAACAACCTCCGATTCCGGAAGCGCCGCAGGCAGCGCTACCTGAAGTAAATAACACACATAATAAGGGCATCCCGTTTGGGATGTCCTTTCCTTTGGGGTATATAGGGATAGTAAAATCGGACTTCTCTCGCTAACATTTATAGCCAAAACTATCAAGCAAATCGAGCATAACAGGGTCTGTTGCATTTAATTCTGCAACAGACCCTTCCCATTCTCACTATACCAAAATTTACTTATCTTCATCTACCGGATCGACTTCAAAGCTGCCGTCCGAATGCGCCGTAACACGATACTTCTGTCCGTCATGGCTCAGAATCTTGTCATACTTGCCCTGCTCCATTTCCTTGGTGATGTCAATGGTCTGATCGTAGAAGTACAGCGTCCACTTGCCGCCTTCTCCCTTTTCCACGTCCACGGCATAAGCATCCTGAATATCGTCCTCATCCAGTGCCTGTGCGTTGCCGTTCTCGTCAAAGGAAACGCCGCCAAAGCCCTTTTCCTTGCCGTCAATCTTCGCCGTATAGCCGTACTTTCCGTCCTTCTGCACCTCAACCTGCTGCTGTTCTCCGTGGAACCACATCGTCATATTCGTCCGAATGCCTCCCACATCCGCCGCAAATGCGGCAGCGGATAATACGACTGCGGCAGCCAGTGCTGCGATACCTCTCTGCATCGATTTCTTGAATTTCATGACGTTTCCTCCCTTACGTCCGCCGGAGGCAGCCTGCGCTAAAATGCGCTGTGCGCACTCTTCGCTCATATGAATTCGGTCCATCGCTTTGTTGTATTCTCGTCTCATGTTAAGGCTCCTCCCTCCATTGCAACTCGTAATTTCTTCCGTGCACGCATCAGACGGTTCTGCACGGCGCTCTCGCTGATTCCCAGCTGTTCGCCGATTTCCCGCGCCGTATAACCCTCGTAATAATACAAGTGAATTACCACGCGAAGGCGGGGCGGCAGCTCCATCACCTCGCTCAGCACCTCATTGTCCCCCGGTGCGGCCAGATCATAGGCAGTCTCCAGCGGCTGATTTCGTTTCCACCAGCTTGCGCGAAGCAGATTTTTGCAGTCGTTAATCGTCACGCGAATCAGCCATGCTTTCTCGTGCTCCGGCTCCATTTTCGGCTGCTTCAGCAGCTTGCAGAATACGTCCTGACAGACATCCTCCGCGTCCGCCTGCGATTTTGTGTAGCTCAGCGCCAAGCGATAAATGCGATCCTTATGCCGCTCAAACGCTGCAACAAATTCCTGTTCCGTCATGCGCTCCCTCCTTTCCGTCGTTTTTGAGATCTCACCTTGTAAACAATTCAGAGCGGCAAATCATCACATTCTTCTCAAAAAAATTTCAAAAAAACAGTGTGCCCACCCACGGACACACTGTCAGGTTATTTCGCACGATCCTGCGCAATCAGCCGCCGCAGGGCACCGACCGCCGTATATACGCCGCGCATCGCCGCGTCCTTGCCTACCGCCGGCGGTTCATTCTCATCGTTCCACAGCACGTTGAGCACGCTGCCGCAGCGCACATGCAGTACTGCCGCCGCCACAAACAGCGCCGCCGATTCCATCTCGCTGGCGAGCACGCCCGCCGCCAGCAATGCATCCCAATGTGACTTCAGATTGTCTGCGATAGGCATCCGCTCCGGACGAATTTCGCCGTAAAAGCTGTCCTTGGACTGCACCACGCCGACATGCGCCCGATAGCCCAGCGCACGCGCCGTATCATCCAATGCCCGGACAATATCATAACTCGCTGCCGCCGGATAATCCAGCGGCATGTACTCCCGTGAAGTTCCTTCCTGCCGTACCGCTGCTGTCGCAATGACTAGATCGCCGCCAACGGCAGCGCCATCCATACCGCCGCACGTGCCAACGCGAAGGAAGGTATGTGCGCCACACTCCACCAATTCTTCCAACGCAATCGCTGCGGACGGACCGCCGATTCCGGTTGAGCAGACACTAACCCGTTCGCCATTCAGCATTCCTGACCAAACCGTAAACTCTCGATTGGAAGAAACAAAATGCGCGTTGTCCAGCTCCCTCGCAATGCACTCACATCGTCCCGGATCACCTGTCAGAATCACATACGCTCCGATGTCCTCTTTTGTGCATTTGATATGCATCTGTTTTCCGTCAATCAACATACCGTCAGTCTCCTATTCATACGGGCTTTCCGTCGCGTTGTACTTCTCGAATGTTCTTCTCCGCCTTTGCACGCGGAATAAGTATCTCATGTCCGCAGCCCATACAGTGCAGGCGAAAATCCATACCAACGCGCAATACCTTCCATTGCTTGCTTCCGCATGGATGCGCCTTCTTCATCGTCACAATGTCCCCCAATTGAATATCCATATTTTCTCCTCCTTTTGCTTTCTCTTAGTGTATTACAGCTTTCGGTATTTGTCAAAAGGCTCTGCCCAAACTACGTCGTTGGACAGAGCCTATCGCTTTACAAAGCTACGCAAACGTCAGCCGTTTGATTCACATCTCTTTTTCGTCATACCGTTCCGGTGATCACCAAGGTCGCTGTCCCCGGCGTAACCGCCCAAGTGCCGTTTGCATTCTGCGTGTAGGTTGCCGCTGGAACAATGATCTGTCCGGCTACCGTAGCAAATTCCCCTGTCGTTTCGTCATAGGTGTACTGTACGCCTTCACTCCAAGGCGTACCATCAAATGTGACTGCAAGGGACGCAAGTCTTGGTTGGAAGGTATCCGTCAGCACCGCTTGATCTCCTTCTCCCGCCGCAATACTTCCTGCATTTTCAATAACAAAGGTATACGTCAGCTGTCCGCTTTCCGTGACCGATGCCGGACAGAGGGACTTGCTGATATGC
>CAVBHI010000153.1:0-6419 GCA_963595115.1 bacterium | reverse complement strand
GACCGCACGCGCGACAACGGCGGCGTATTGTTCCTGCTGCTGCGCGACCGCACGGGTATTGTGCAGTGTACGTTTGATAAGTCGGTCAACAGCGACCTGTTTGACATCGCTTTCGGTGTGCGCATGGAATATGTACTGGCGGTTCGCGGCACGGTTACCAAGCGCGACGAGCGCGCGATTAACCCGAAGATGCCGACCGGTGAGGTGGAGATTACGGTTACGGATGTGCGCATCCTGTCCAAGTCGGAGACGACACCGTTTGAAATTTCGGACGACAAGGAGGTCAACGATCAGCTTCGTCTGAAGTACCGTTACCTTGACCTGCGTCGTCCGTCCATGCAGCGCAATTTGCAGCTGCGCCACCGCATCACCAAGATTGCCCGCGACTATTTCGATGAGCAGGGCTTTTTGGAGATTGAGACGCCGATTTTGCAGAAGTCCACGCCGGAGGGCGCGCGTGACTATCTGGTTCCGTCCCGTGTGCATCCGGGCACGTTCTACGCTCTGCCACAGTCCCCGCAGCAGTATAAGCAGCTGCTGATGCTGTCCGGTGTGGATCGCTATATGCAGATTGCGCGCTGCTTCCGCGACGAGGATCTGCGCGCCGACCGTCAGCCGGAGTTCACCCAGATCGACTTGGAGATGTCGTTTGTCGAAGAGGACGACGTAATTGCGGTCAATGAGGGCTTCCTCCAGCGTGTGTTCAAGGACGTGCTGAATGTCGATATCCAGCTGCCGCTGCCGCGTATGCCGTGGCAGGAGGCCATGAACCGCTTTGGTTCGGATAAGCCGGATCTGCGCCTTGGCATGGAGATCAAGGACATTTCGGATATTTGTGCGGACTGCTCGTTTGCGGTATTCCAGAGCGTTGTGGCAGGCGGCGGTACGGTTCGTCTGATTAATGCCGAGGGCTGCGCGGACAAGTTCACCCGCAAGGAGATTGACAAGCTGGGCGAGTGGATTAAGACCTATCGCGCGAAGGGTCTGGCGTGGATGAAGCTGGGCAGCGACGGCAAGATGACTTCCTCCTTTGCCAAGAAGATGACCGAGGAAGAGGTCGAGGCGATCAAGCAGCGCGCCGGAGCCAAGGACGGCGATCTGGTATTCGTCGTGGCGGATGCCGATTGGCAGACGGCGGTTGTCGCACTGGGCGCACTGCGCTGCGAGCTGGCGAAGCGTCTGGACATGATCGATCCGAATGATTTCAAGCTGCTGTGGATCACCGAGTTCCCGCAGTTTGAGTACAGCGAGGAGGAGAATCGCTATGTGGCGATGCACCATCCGTTCACCGCGCCGATGGATGAGGATCTGGAGATTCTGGAATCCGATCCGGGCAAGGTACGCGCGAAGGCATATGACATCGTCCTGAACGGCTGTGAGCTGGGCGGCGGTTCCATCCGTATCCACTCCACCGAGGTACAGGCGCGTATGTTCCGCGCACTGGGCTTCTCGGACGAGGATGCGCAGGAACGCTTTGGTCACCTGCTCAATGCGTTCAAGTACGGCGCACCGCCGCACGGCGGACTGGCGTATGGTCTGGATCGTCTGTGCATGCTGCTGGAGGGACTGGATTCTATCCGCGATGTCATCGCGTTCCCGAAGGTACAGAATGCGTCCGAGCTGATGACGGCCTGCCCGTCGGAGGTCGAGCAGAAGCAGCTGGATGAGCTGCATCTGGCGATTGTTCCGGATACCAAGGAATAAAAAAATGGGTCTGCTGCAAAAGTATGCAGCAGACCTTTTTGTAGCTATGATGCAGGATAAGATTTTATTTAAGGGAAGACGGAAAATGGGATGGAATTTGTAGAGTTTAATCCCTTCAGTCAATTGCTACGCAATTGCCAGCTTCCCTTGCATCAAGGGACGCCTTTGGTGCGTGCCATTTACCGGTCTGTTCTCAGAGTAAATTTTGCGTTTGGCTCCCCTTGCAGAACAAGGGGAGCTGTCGCCGGAGGCGACTGAGGGGATCTGAAGTAACCGATATATCCCGTTTGCATGGCTAAAACAACGAAAACGGATGAGATTGAAAACCTTTTGTGGCTCCCAATCTCATCCGTTTATGTGTTTTCAATTGCTCTTTGACTACAAATTTTTATTATTGAGAACCGGACGGGGCACTGCCGGTGTGAGAGAAATCCTCCAAAGACTTTTCCAGATCGCTGTAAAAGTTTTTGAGATCAGCGGATGAGCGGATGTCCACCTTCGCCAGATCGGTCAGCGGCTGTGTCATGCCAACCAGCTGCTGATAGTTGGAGAAATCACCCGCTAAGCAGTAGTCCGTCAGTGTCTGGAGATAGGACGTGGTGTTCGGATAGGCGTCCCAGAAGCCGTCGGAATATCCCCACTGGATGTCATACTGATAGACGGCGGCAGCCGAGCGGAGAGCATCCATCTCGTCTTGCAGATCCTCATCCTTGGTGTCGGCAATGTCGGAAAAATCATAGTTCATCTCTTCGCCATATGCGGTGAGGTGCGATGCCGCGCCGGTGATGTTGGTGATGATGCGGTCGCGATCCTCGGCGTACTGCCGGTCATAGGCGTGATATACCTGCCAGCCGATCAGGGCGGCGACGATAACAAAGACGACGACCGAAATGGTAATACGCTTCGTGGATGATTTCATACAAATCCCCTCCTCATTTTTCATGGAAATCATGTACCTATCTGTTGCATTTACTATAACATCATATCAGGCGGCATTCAAGTATACTGCGGAAGAATAATACACAGCGATTGAAGTTTGTCGTTGTAAACAAAAATGCAGAGTAGCAGTTGTGCAGGATTTCATCCGGTGTAGTGAGAACTGCTATGTACTTAGTCTGCATCTCCGCTATTCAGGAAATTCAAATAGGCTTCTCCGGCTTCGGTTTCCGTGATGGGTGTACCGAAGTGCAGGATGATTTCTGAGCTTTTTTTGCTCTGCTTCTTGTTGCTGTAATAGCCCTTCGGGGTCAAGACCAGACCGGCGTTGAGCGTCATCGAACCGACAAGCTGATTGGTATTGATGGAAACACGGTAGTCTGTGTCGCCGATGGTAATCTTGTCGGTTAGGCTGCCCTTGATGAGGGAATAGGTGTCATCCAATTGATAGACCACGACATCACCATCTGCATGAAGGGGATAGGAGTTTTTGCCGATGTCCAGAGTTCCCTCCAGCTGTATGTCGCCGGATTCTTCGTCGGTTAACACGGTGGTTGCGGTATAGGTCGCTGTGCCAACCTCAGGAAGTGTGGGCGTGCCCGAACCAGAACCGGAGTTGTCGGATACCGGCTTGACGGTGGTGTTAAACAATTTGGCAAACGGTGCGGTGTCCGTGTGCAGATACAATGCAGTATCCGCCTCGGCGACGATGGTGTTACTGTCGGACGCGGTTAGTGCCGAACCAGAGCCGTCTCCCGACGAGGATGCGCAGGCGCACAGACCGACGGCGGCGGCGCCGAGGCAAAGGATGCCGAGGGAACGGAAAAATGTGTGTTTCATAAGCATGTCCTTTCTGTCATACAAACCATAACTTTCCATGATTATACCATAAAAATTATACCATGGCAATCATGCAGGGACGCCAAATTTGTTGCATGGTAGAACGAGAGGAGAAGAAGCGAAGTTGGCTCGTGCACGCAGGAACGCAGGTCACAAATAAGCCCCCAATCTGTACAATAATATTGACAAAGCGGCGGATTTCCAGTATTCTGTAGGTAGGAGAAAAAAGGGGAACCGCCCCTTGGTCTTACCGCGTTCTGCCGCACGCGCGGCGCGGAAGAAGAAAATTGGAGGTGTTGTGATTATGTTCACAAATAAGGATGTCAAGCTGGGTATCTGCCCGATTGGCTGGACCAACGACGACATGTGGGATCTCGGCGACGAGAATACGTTCCAGCAGTGCATTTCTGAAATGCGTCTGGCTGGTTTTACCGGATGTGAGGTAGGACATAAGTATCCGACCGACGTCAAGGAGCTGAAGGAAGCACTCGATCTGCGTGGTATGACCATCGCATCCAAGTGGTTCTCTTCCTTCCTCGGTACAAAGCCGTTTGAGGAAACCCGCGACGAGTTCATGAAGGAAATGGATTACCTGTCCGCTGTCGGCGCATCTGCTGTCAACATCTCGGAGCAGTCCTATTCCATTCAGGGCGACGAGAGCAAGTCCATCTTTGACGACAAGGCGGTTTTCACGGACGATGAGTTCAAGAGAATGTGCGAAGGTCTGAACAAGCTGGGCGAAATCGCGAAGTCCTACGGTCTGAAGGCTTGCTTCCATCATCATATGGGTACCTGTGTACAGACGCTGGACGAGACCCGTCGTATGCTGGAGAACACCGAGCCGGGTCTGGTTTACCTGTGCTATGACACGGGTCATTGGACCTTTACTGAGACCGATCCGATTGCTATCCTGAACGAGTTCCCGAACCGCATCGGTCATGTGCATCTGAAGAATATGCGCAAGCCGGTTCGCGATGAGGCAATTGCCGGACGCTGGCCGTTCCTGAAGGCGGTTCGCAACGGCGCATTCACCGTACCGGGCGATCCGGAAGGCTGCGTTGACTTCCCGTCTGTGCTGAAGAAGCTGGACGAGATCGGCTACGAGGGCTGGATTATGGTCGAGGCGGAGCAGGATCCGGCTAAGGCAAATCCGTTCAAGTATGCAAAGATGGCTTACGATTACATCGTATCCGAAATGGCAAAGTAATAGGCAAGCAGATCGTCGGAGAAATCTCCGGCGGTCTGTTTTTTTGCACGCAGTTTTGCCGCCGCAACAAAGACGACGGTAAGGAATACAATGCAGCGCGGTCGGTATGGTGTTACCATACTGTTGCCAAACTGTCATGGTAAATTCATTTCTTTTTTGAAAAAACGTGTTACAATAATAGTTAAGGTCTATAAAGCCGACCTGCTTGTGTGAATACGGACAGCGAAACCATTCGGCTGCTCGTTTGCAAGCCCGCGGTATGATGTATGGCGCAGGGAGTGCGCTCCCTGTTGAATGGCATAATCGGAGGAACGGAACTATTGACAACAAAGCGTAAATTTTGCTGTATGATTCTGAGCGGCTACGGAACAGGAGAGCAGGCAGGAAGCATTTTGCAGCAGCACTTGCAGACAAATGGAATGGATGCCTACCTCGTCACGCCGTGCGGGGTGGGAAAAAAGCGGCTATCTCGTCGCTTTTGGGTTCATGCCGTGCGCATGGAATATTTAAAATTGAAAAAACAGTACGAGAGCATTGCACTGATCGGTCTGTCCATTGGCGGTGTGCTTCAGCTGCATCTGGTGGATTTTCATCCTGCGGCGGCGGTGTTTATCAACACGCCAACCAGCGACAGTTCGTTTCCGGAGGTGCGCCGGTTGTTCCGTCGGGATTTGCAGCCGGGACTGGGCTCGCTGCTCGCGCCGTTTGGCTATTACCAGTTCTATCGGTTTATGCAGGAGACGAAGCAGCATGTGATGACCGTGATAGAATGTCCGACACTGATTTTACAGTCGAAGGATGACAAGGTGAGCGATCCGGAACACGCAGAAAATCTGTTCACGCGTTTACGCACGCCAGAAAAATATATCCGTTATTATGAACGCGGCGGACACAACGTGCTGGACAGCCGGATGAATATGGCGGTGTGCAGTGATGTGTTCCAATTTTGCTCCTCCATCCGCGGTGACGTCGGCGTGGAAAATCAACCGCTGGAGCTGTGATGCGGTACACAAAGCGAGAAAAAAGAAGTGTAAAGAATGTCGTTGTTGGATACGGCGCTCTTTACACTTCTTTCTATTATTTGGTTGACAAAAATCGGGAAAATAGGTAGAATTATTGCGTGGAAACCACCGATCTCAGACTGAGTTTTGCCAGCTTTGTAGGTCGGGACGGTAAAAGACGGTTGCCTGTCATCCTGCGAGAGCGGAATGGAGGCGGGTATGCAGCTCTTTGCGGGAAATTTTTCTCGTTGGGAGGGATACATACGACACTTCAAGATGTATTTTGGATTGTTTCGATTGCTTGGATTTTCATTCAAGCATGGGACAAGATTCAAAATAATAAGAAGCGAGCCGTCTGCTGCAACAGAAGGCTCACGGATGCGTGAAGTAGAGTAGCTTCACAAGTCTTATATAGTCATACATGTTATGGCAACCGTCTGGTTTCCACACCTTTATTATAGGCAGTTTCCCAAGGAATGTCAATGCTGGGATGAGAAAAACGTTCGCAAAATCGGGTACAATACCGGATGCTGCGAACGTTTTGTGCGTTTATTGAGTGGAAGTGTGCTTACAGACTGCCCTTGGTGGACAGCACATCAATGATGCGCGGATCGTTGGTGGTTGCAGCGTCCAGCGCCTTGGCAAACGCCTTAAACATGGCTTCCATAATGTGATGATTGTTCGAGCCGTACAGCACCTTGAGGTGCAGGTTCATACCGGCGGCATACGAG
>CAVBHI010000152.1:0-11410 GCA_963595115.1 bacterium | reverse complement strand
AAAGTCCTAACTGGCTGTTAGGTGTCTTAATCCCTACAACTTATATATTAGGAGGAGTTTGGGACGGATACATTTGTGCTTGATACCAAGCTTTTCACATAATATCTCCCAGGAAGGATAATTGTTTGACAGAAGGCAGGGAGTGGGCTTACAATACGTTCAGAAATGGAAGGAGAATTATCATGCTACCAAACGATCCGATCATGCTATTAAGCTATGTCAATATGAAGCTGCGCGACCAGTATTCTTCTCTGGACAACCTGTGTGAGGATTTGAATATCAACCGACAAGCATTGTGTGACAAATTGGGAGCTGTGGATTATGTCTATCAGCCGGAGCGTAACCAGTTTGTGTAAAAGGAAGCAGGCAATGGACTATGCTATGTCATATATGTCGCCGCTGGGTGAAATGACGCTGGCATGTGACGACATCGGTTTAACCGGTGTCTGGTTTCATGGACAGAAATATTTTGGCGGCACACAGTCTGCGTCGAGGAAAAGCACTTCCCACTCGATTCTGATGCAGACTGCGCAATGGCTTGACCGCTACTTTGCCGGAGAGCAGCCGGAGAATCTGCCGCCGCTGCACTGCGGCGGGACGGTGTTCCGACAACAGGTTTGGCAGTTGTTGCTGGATATTCCTTATGGAGTGGTTGTAACCTATGGAGAGCTTGCACAGAAGCTGGCTCAAAAGCAGGGCAAGCGCCGAATGTCCGCGCAGGCGGTTGGTGGTGCGGTGGGACACAATCCAATTTCGATTTTGATTCCGTGCCACCGCGTTATCGGCGCAGACGGCAGTCTGACCGGCTATGCCGGAGGAATTGCGCGCAAAGCGGCGCTGCTCCGATTGGAGGGCGCGGCGGGCTGGACGATGCCAGAGTAGAAACAAAAGGAGGAAGCAGCGATGAATGTACAGGAACGACTGCTGCGCTATGTGGTCGTCAACACCGAGAGCAGGGAAGACGCAAAGCAGACACCATCCACCCCGATGCAATATGCGTTTGCAAAACAGTTGGAGGAAGAGATGCGCGCGATTGGTATGTCAGAGGTATACACCGATGAACACGCATATGTGTATGGTGTGCTTCCGGCAACGGTGGGAAAAGAAACCTGTCCGAGTATTGGCTGGATTGCGCATTTGGATACGGTGGATGAGATGGGCATTCAGCCGATTCATCCACAGGTCGTGCCGCATTACGATGGCGGGACAATCCGGTTGGGAGACAGTGGACGCGTGCTGACTCCGGAGCAGTTTCCGGATTTGCGGGATGCGGTCGGAAAAACGGTGATTACCACGGATGGGACATCAATTCTCGGCGCGGATGATAAGGCGGGTATTGCGGAAATTCTTACGAGCTGTGAGCGGCTGCTGGATGAGAACATTCCGCACGGGCGCATTGCGGTGTGCTTTACACCGGATGAGGAAATCGGGCACGGTGCAGCGTTGCTGGATTTGAAACGATTTGGCGCATCAGTTGGCTATACGGTGGATGGCAACGCGCCGCAGCAGGTGGAATATGAGACATTCAATGCAGCGAAGGCGGAGTGGACGATCACGGGCGTGTCCGTTCATCCCGGTGAGGCAAAGGGAAGAATGATCAACGCGCTGTTGGTGGCGATGGAGCTGAATGCCATGCTTCCGGCAGATGAAATTCCGGCAAATACGGAGGGCTATCAGGGCTTTTACCATCTGTGCGATATGAGTGGCGGAGTGGATTCTGTGCAGCTGGCGTATATCGTTCGTGACCATGACGCGGAGAAATTTGTGCAGCGCAAACAGCAAATGCGTGAGATAGAGTACAGGTTGAATGAGAAATATGGAAACGGAACGGCGTGTCTGACCTTACAGGATCAGTATCACAATATGGCAGAGGTGATTGCAAAGCATCCGGAGACGGTGGAGCGTGCCAACACGGCGATACGGCAGGCGGGGATGCGGCCGCAGTCCAATCCGGTTCGCGGCGGAATAGATGGCGCACAGCTGTCGTTTCGCGGATTGCCATGCCCTAATTTAGGTACAGGTGCGTATGCGCTGCATGGACCGTATGAGCATGTAATTGTGGAGCAGATGGACACCGTGGTGGACGTGCTGCTGCATCTGGCAGAGGAGTATGCACAGTATGGCAACGATGGATGAGGCGCTGATACGGCTTCAGTGGTCAAAGTTTCGGGCACGATTTCATCTTTCCGAAACGGATAAGAGATATGTCCGCGAAAAGGGAATGGCAACGATACAGCGTCATGCGGAGGACTTTGTGCGGACGCGATTGGCTTCGGCTTATCCGTCAAACGACGGAAAACAGACGCCAATGCGCGGACATCCGGTTTTTCTCGCGCAGCATGCCTGCGCCTGCTGCTGCCGCAGCTGTCTGAATAAATGGTATCATGTCCCAAAGGGTATTGCGCTGTCGGAAGAGAACCAGCGAAGTATTGTTCGACTGCTGATGGCGTGGATTGCGCGGGAAATGGACGAAACAAAATAAAAAAACAGCGAGTGAACCCACATGGCGATGGATTTACCCGCTGTTTTTCGTTGTTGTCTTGCTTAAAATACCAGCATAACGCCGCCGACGGCTGCGATAATCAGTCCGATGAGAGAGACACGCCATAGAGCTTGCGCGGTTCGGCATCGTCTGATTCTTTCATGCGATAGAACAGATCGGCGCCCAGAACCAAACCGTTTGGAGCACAGCAGGATGAAAATCATAATCGCGCCGAGAATGGTGATACCCTAGGTATACAGATTAGAAATCGTGACAGCCGCGGCGGTTGCCGCTGCTTGAAAAAAATGTGGTTCTAGGTTCTATAAGAAAGATTGGGCGTAGCAATTCAAAAGAAATTTGCTGCACCCAACCTTTGTTATACAACGATATTTTGGAGAAGAAGCAAAAATCGTTTATAATCCGTTTTACGGTTGCGTTCTCCTATATAAGCTGACGCTTTGCGCAATGGTTTTTATCACAAGCTTGGTATCCAGCGGCTTGACAAGATGCTCTGTCATGCCCGCCTGTCTGGCGGCAATTCGATCCTCTGCAAATGCGCTGGCAGTCATTGCGATAATTGGAATTTGCTTTGTGTCAGGACGGTTCATTTTGCGAATGGTTCTGGTCGCTTCGTATCCATCCATAAGCGGCATCATAATATCCATCAGAATCGCATCAATTTCAAAAGGTGCGCTTTTTGCAAACATCTCGACAGCCTCCTGACCGTTTTCCGCTTCTATGATATGTGCGCCATATTCCTCCAGTAAGAACTTGGCGATTTCCATATTAAGCTCATTATCCTCTGCCAGCAGGATTTTTACTCCACAGATGGACGGAGCTTCCGCTTCGATGTCTACTAGTATCTCCTTCGACTCACTGCGGTCGATTTCAAATGGAATAATCACATCAAAGGTAGTTCCCACACCCTTTTTGCTTTCTACTGTAATGGTGCCGCCCATCTTATCGGTAAGATTTTTTGCAATCGACATCCCAAGACCAGTGCCGCCATACCTTGAACGGGGTGTGGTATTTTCCTGAACGAACGGCTCAAAAATATGCTCTAAAAATTCCGCTTCCATACCCAATCCGGTATCGCGGCATTTGAACTCAATATGAGCTATGTTTTCATCCGAGGAGACCTCTCGGCAGGAGATATAGACCCTTCCGTTATCCCTATTGTACTTGATTGCATTGCTTAGAATATTTGTCATGATTCGCTTGAAATGAATCGGACTTCCGATCAACTGAGGATGAATCGCATGGCAATCTTCCTCTATCAGTTCAATGCCGCGGGTTTCTGCCTGCCTGAGAACAACAGAAAAAACACCTCTGGAGATATCAATAAGATCAAATGGAATATGTTCAAGAACAACTTTTCCGGATTCCAGCTTATTCATATCCAACACTTCATTGATAAGCTCCAGAAGGATCTGCGAGGATTCGCGGATTTTTTTTCGGCAGTCATCACGCTGTTCCAGGTCATTTGTATAACGGTCGGCAATATCCAGCATCCCAATGATACCATTGAGCGGGGTGCGGATATCGTGGCTCATACGCAGCAGGAAATCTGTTTTTGCTCGATTGGCACGCTCGGCATCCAGCTTTGCCGCAAACAACTTCTTCTGATAGGCATTTTCTCGTTCCCGTTGCTCTCGTTCTTGTGCCAAATGCTGTTCAATAATCTTGTCGATAAACTGGAAGCCCGCAATCA
Source organism: bacterium (assembly GCA_963595115.1). Classification (GTDB taxonomy): domain Bacteria; phylum Bacillota; class Clostridia; order Oscillospirales; family Butyricicoccaceae; genus Butyricicoccus_A. The sequence goes on along the minus strand of CAVBHI010000152.1, from coordinate 7,217 downwards.
CCGCTCCGGAATCATTCATTTTTGCCACATAGAACTGATAATTGTGCATCTTTCCGCCGTCAATGCTGCGATAGGTTCCTGAGTATTCGGATTCCTGTCCGGCTAAGACCTCCCGAAGATGTTCAACACTTAATTGGTGACGCAATCGCTCCTTATCTTCAACATGTACTCTTTTTTCGATCCATAGATTCAATACCTGTTCGTATGGGAAGACCTTGTTTTTTTGCTTTAGCACTTCCTGTAAATCATAATCCTCCGCAACCTTTAAGATTTTCGCCGTTCCATCGTTGATGTTGGCAAGATATATATTTCGGTAATTGCGGGAGAGAATATCAAAAATTGCAAGCTGTTCCTCCAACTGCTTTTGATGCGCCTGTTCGTCGGCTACAATCTCATCAATATTCTGAAAACCTGCAATAATATGATCGACACGTTTCAATTTTACATACTTAAATTGATAATAATGCACTTCGCCATCCACAAGTGCGCGATAATTTCCTGTGTATTCATCGTGAGAAATCAGTTTTCTTTTTACCCGTTCCAGAGAAAGCGCCTCGTTCATCATTGCCTGATCGTCCGGATACACTCTCTCAGAGACATATTGCTGTTTCACAGTGTCATAGTCATACATAGCATCGCCGACTTTGTCCAACCCGGTTGTGATATAGCCATTCAGTTTCAGAATTTTAATTTTTCCGGTATTCACTTCGATCAGATAGACATTGGTATAGGTCGCTGCGAGTGCGGCAAAGATGGAAAGCTGTTCTTTGATCTGCTTATGCTGCTTTTCTAACTGCTTTCTATGCTGCTGTTCGTTCTGAACGGCTTGGCGAAGTCGTCTATCCAGATCATGCTGTTGATCCACCAAGGTAATAATACCGTTTGCACAGATTGGAGTTCCACCTGCACCCCTGCTGAAATGTGCGGTATTCCGAAACCAGTGATAGTCCCCCTGTTTGTTGCGCATCCGGTATTCAATATCAAAAATTGCCTTTCCGGAATAATCATTTTGTGTATTTTCATATGTTTCATTGAAAAGGGTTCTGTCATCGGGATGAACCTTATCCAGCAGGGCTTCCCATGTATCCGGAAAATCAATCTGTGATTCATAGTTCAATAAATGTCTAACCGCATTCGACCAGATATATTTTGTCGGCTTGCCTTGCGCGCCATATTCGATATACCATGAACCGGTCGTTGTAGCAGACATTAAAATATTGGAAGCAGAATCATCAATTCCTAATTGCTTTTTATATTGGATTCCGCTATCGGTATAAATCCAAAGAGAAAGATTCTTGTCCTTTTCCAAATCAGAGTACTGTCCAACCTTGAGATTCACAAGTGTTCCATCGGTTTTTCGATAGGATACATTTACCTCCTGTCCCGTCCGGAGAATTTCATATATCCGGTCATAGTCCAACAGGGAATCAATGACGTGCCATTCCTCTTCCAGCACATATCTGTCCCGATAGAGCTGCAGCGCTTCTGAATAACGTCCGTCCTTTTCCTTCACTATCTGTCGGAAATAGCCCGGTCCTACAATATCGCGAAAATGATCCGTTTCTTTATCCAGCACATATACACCCATATATTCCGGAGCGATTTTTCTTAAAAATTGCTCTGAATCGCGCTTTTCTTCTTTGATATGCTCCAGAATAGCATTGCGGTCGTTATCAATGTTGGAATTAATTTGTTTTGTATAGAAGCTCTCAACAGTGTTGTTTTCTGGCATTTGAGCACCAACCTTCCGTAAAGTAACACTATTCTACACAACATTATACCATTTGCCTTTGCTTGTTTCAATCTAAGAGTTGCTGTTTGCAAAAATCCATTTTACAGCAATTTATATAAGAACATTACCTATTCCGCAATCGTCTATCATTTGGCATAAGGAATTGAGACAAATCGAATATTCTATGGGTTTATGTATGAAGCGGGAGGCTGTCCGACTCTGTGCGGATGGAGGTGCGTTTTCTCCGACAGTCTTGTGGATTGTATGAAGTGATGAACGGATTTCTGTGATTCCCTGCATATTTGGTTGACAACAAAACAAGAGAAATAGTAAAATGAATTGGACATGAGCAGGCGATCGAAAGGTTGGGACGTAAAGCGATAGAATCTGTAAGCTGGTAGCCAATTGCGGAAACATAAGATACAGTAAAGCACTATGAGTCAAGATTAGCTGCTCGGTAGTGTTTTTTATTTATATGGCATGAGAATGGCATGAGAAAGTAGAAAGAAAAAATTGTAACATATCGGGATGGAACGATAGGGAGAGAAAGGTATGAACGAGAAACAGTCATTGCTGATTGTAGATGACTCTGAGCTGAATCGGGAATTGCTGATGGCGATTTTGGGAGAATCGTATCATTATATTGAAGCAAAGACCGGTCGGCAAGCGGTTCAGATTCTGCAGGAAGGATGCATTATTGATCTGATGCTTTTGGACATCAATATGCCGGAGATGGATGGGTTTCAGGTTCTGCAATACATGCAGCAATTTCGTTTGCTGGATGAAGTACCGGTGATTATGATTTCATCCGAGGAATCGGTTTCTACGATGGAACAAGCGTACAATCTGGGGATTACCGATTACATCCGACGACCGTTTAACAGCGTGATTGTAAAGCGAAGGGTTGAGAATACGCTCAAAATATCAACAAACCAGAAACGCCTCATGCATATGCTGACCGATCAGATTCATGAGAAGGAAGAAAATAACGATACCATGATCGGAATTTTAAGCCATGTCGTTGAGTTTCGCAACAGCGAAAGCGGAGATCATATCCGCCGTATCCGAACGGCAACGGAGCTGCTGCTGCGAAAGCTGGTAGAGAAAACCGATTCCTATCCTCTGTCCGAAGCGATGATTTCGCTGATTGTGACCGCTTCTGCGCTCCACGATATTGGAAAAATCAGCATTCCGGAAGCGATTTTGAATAAACCAGGAAAGCTGACGGAGGAAGAATTTGGGATTATTAAAACACATGCCGCTGCCGGCGCAAAAATTATAGAGGAAATGTCATCGCAGAAGGAAAAGCCGCTGCTCCGGATCGCATGGGAAATCTGCCGATGGCATCATGAGCGGTGGGATGGAAACGGTTATCCGGATGGGCTGGTAGGAGAAAGCATACCGATTGGCGCACAGGTGGTGGCACTGGCGGATGTTTATGATGCGCTGACCAGTGAACGATGCTACAAAAAGGCGTTTGAACACAATACAGCGATTGAAATGATTCTGGATGGTCAATGCGGGGCATTTAATCCGTTATTGCTGCAATGCTTACAGGAGGTAAGTCTCCAGCTCGCCAGAGCATTCCGCAACGAAGCAGACGAATTCCTATATTGGCGGGAGGCTCAGAAGGTTTCGGAAGAGATATTTCAGAAGGAATCCCTGCCATACCATGACCACGCCCAGCGGATTTTAGAGGTCATGCGGGAAAAAATGAATTTTATTGATGCGAACAGCGGAGGAATTCTGATTGAACTGAATGCTCTCACGGGGACGCTGAAAATATCAGACTGGCGCAATCCAACGCATTATCAGAAAATGATGAAAACAACTGCGGAAGCGGCGAACATACTTGGAATCAGTTCGGAAGATCAGGAACGGATTAAAGAAGCGCTGCGGCGCACGACTTCGGAAAACAGAGAGTTTTCGCTGGAGATGAAGCTGCCGAGCGGGAATGGATATCGGTGGTATCATCTGAAAATCCATGCAGTATGGTCTGAGCTGGACAAGGAAAAGTACATAGGAGCGGTCGGGTATCTGAAAAATATACAGCAGATGGAATCGGATCTGACAGTTATGCCGGATGCGTTGAAGAATGGCAGCGATCGATTGTTGGAAAAATTCAAATATCTCTCTGAGGTGTTTGATATTGTCCGTTTGGTCGATCCGGTTGCGCATCATGTACTTCAGATCGACGAGCAGGGAATTCCACGCCCGACAGGAGAGATTTGCTCGGCTTTTTGGGATAATGGCTGGAATTGCGCAAATTGTATCTCTCTTCGCACCTTGGAGGAAAAAGCAACGTTTAACAAGGTGGAATTCCTGCGTTCTGATATGTTTTATGTGATTGCAAGACATATCGAAATCCAAGGCGTTTCCTGCGTGCTGGAGCTAATATCAAAAGCGGATGAGGGACGGTGGATCGACGCGAACGGAACGAGACTGCTGCTGGATCAAAGCCGAGGAGAAAATCTGGAGTTGTTCCACGATCCGGTGACAGGGGCTTATTCCCGACGTTACTATGAAACATATATGAAGCATCTGGAGGGAATGCATGGCGTTTCGGTGATTGATGTCAATGATTTCAAAAGCGTAAATGATACCTACGGGCATCAGGCGGGGGATCATGCGCTGCGCGATGTTGCCGCGGCAATCCGTGCGAACATAAGGAGCACCGATATTCTGATACGATATGGCGGCGATGAGTTCCTTTTGCTGTATCCGACCATGACGGAGGATCAGCTGGAGGAAAACAATAAGCGACTCCGAGAGGCGGTACAAAGGATTGTGATACCGGAATATTCGGGGTTGAGCCTGTCCATCAGCATCGGCTGCGTTTGCGGTATTCACCCGATTGAAGAAGCGGTCAGAAAAGCAGATGCATTGATGTACGAGAACAAAGCGGCAGTACATGGGGAGACAAGCCCTTCAGTCTAACATCAGGATGACATAAGGATTTTACTGGAAAATGTGAGAACGAGACAGAGCTTCTCAGAAATGGAGCGAGGGAAAACTGATCTATGTATAATACAATGTTGAGCAGCGGCTATGTTATGACAGTTTTGTGTATGTTGGCAATCGACATATTTCTCGTAACAAGGCTGATGCATACGGAAGGCTTCGGAGAAAAGCAGCGGTGGATACTGGTAATGCTGGTAAGCTGTGTGGTATGTCTGCTCTCCGATGCGCTTTGCGTGATGATGGGGGACGGCGGAAACCGATTGCTGAATTTTGTGCTGAATGCGGTGTTTGACTTTTCCTTTGCCTTTGTCGGCTACTATCTGTTTGCCTATATGGAAAATACCTATCATCAGCGGAGCAAATGGAATAGCGCCAAAAAAGTATGGATAAAGATACCCATTCTTCTTGCGCTGATGTTGATTGTGGCTTCCTATTGGACGGGCTGGGTGTTTTCTGTCGATACAACGGGAGCATATGCTCGTGGACCGCTGTATGGGGTATTCTTCTTTGTTCTGGCAAACGGATATACGGAGCTTTCCGTGGTATTGCTCATCATGCGGATTCGTAAGCAAGCGGAGGAAGAACAGCGGAGGAAGCTCAAGCATTTGCTGATGTATATCGTACCGATTATTGTGGGGACATACCTTCAGGTATTCCTGATGCAATTTCCTGGCTCGAGTATCGGACTTACGGTTACGATGATTCTTATTTTCCTGAATAATCTGGAAGAACTGGTGCGCCAGAATCGAAAGCAGCTGGAAGAAAGAAATATCCAACTGGAAGCGGCATTGAATCAGGCAGAGCTTAACAATGAAATCATTGGCGCAATCAGCAAGATATACTGGATGATCTACCGAATGGATCTGTTGGAGGGTACGTATGAAGAGGTGACTGCGGGAACGGAGATGCATCAGCTCACCGGCAGGAAAGGAAAAATACAGGAAAACTTCCAGGAAGCAAGAAAGAAAAACATTGCACCGGAATATCAGGAAGCGATGAGGCAATTTTTGGATGTGCGAACGCTTTCGGAAAGGCTGGGAATGGAAGAAAGCATAGCCGCAGAATATAAGGCATCCAACGGAGAATGGCATTTGGCGCGCTTCATCGTGAAAAAAAGAAACAAGGAAGGGCGGGCTACCCATGTGCTGTACGCAGTCCGCGTGATTACCGGACAGAAAATACGAGAGCTGGAATATCAGCAGGAAATTCTTTTCCGTGCGGAGGATGCGCGAAAAGCAAATCTGGCAAAGACCGATTTTCTGCGGAGAATGAGCCATGATATCCGCACCCCGATCAATGGAATTATCGGTATCCTGAATATGGCAGACCACTATCCGGAAGATATGGACAAACAACAGGAATACCGAAACAAATTGAAAAAGGCTTCGGGATTCTTGATGGATTTGGTAAACGATATTCTGGATATGAATAAGCTGGAATCGGGAAAGGTGATGCTGGAACACAGACCGTTTGACCTGTATGAAATGTTACAGGAGCTGAAAACAATCACGCAGATGAATGCGCAGGAATATTCTGTGGATGTTGTGGTTGGGGAAAAGGAAATTCCTTATCGCCATCTGCTTGGAAGTCCGATTCATCTGCGTCAGGTCATGCAGAATATCAGCGGAAATGCTGTGAAATATAATGTGGCAGGAGGAAAAATTATACTAAACTGCCGTGTAATCACAGCAAGCGATACCTTTGTGACCTATGAGCTGTCCTGTAGAGATACCGGACGCGGAATGAGCGAGGAATTTCAAAAGAAGGCATTTGAAGCCTTTTCGCAGGAAAATGCCGGTGCAAGAACCACATTTACCGGTTCGGGTCTTGGACTTGCCATCACAAAGCAGCTGGTTGATCTGATGGGAGCAACGCTCACGATGGAAAGCAAGCTGGGCGAGGGAACAACATTCACGCTGACGCAGACCTTTGAAATTGATCAAAGCGTCCTGCCGGAGAAAGCGAAGGAGGAAACGGTTTGTGTGGAGGGTCTCCGTGTTCTGCTGGTTGAGGACAATGAGCTGAATATGGAAATTGCCCGTTTTCTGCTGGAAGAGCATGGAATGCGCGTGAGCATCGCATGGAACGGGCAGGAGGCAGTAGATTTATTTGGCAGGTCGGGACAGGGAGACTTTGACTTCATCCTGATGGATGTGATGATGCCGATTATGGATGGACTGACCGCGACGAGAAAGATAAGAGAGATGCCGCGCGAGGATGCAAAAATCATTCCGGTATTCGCCATGACCGCCAATGCATTTCAGGATGACATAGAGCAGAGCAGAAAAGCCGGTATGACGGAGCATCTGACAAAACCGCTGCAAGAAGCGGAGTTGATGGAGATGATAAAGAAACATATGTGCGTTACAATGGAGGGGAATATCGTCCGATGAAGAAGAAAAGGATGCCTATCTTGATGAAAGCTCTGCTTGCTTGCCTCGTGCTGCTCGCGCTTGCGGGATGCGCGAGGGAGGATACTGCAAAGGAAACCGAAGAGATGCCGGTCGTAAAAGTAGGAAGTGAT
>CAVBHI010000151.1:0-23641 GCA_963595115.1 bacterium | reverse complement strand
ACTGCGGCGGCAGCGACTGTGGTCGCCTCGAACGAAGATTTTCTTCCTCGGAATGCGACCGAACCGGCGGAGAGCGCCGTAATGGAACAGGCACGTCCGGCGGTTCGTGTGATTGGCTCATGCTTTGCAACCTATATTCTGGCAGAAGACAGCAGCGGTTTGATTTTGATCGACAAGCACGCGGCGCATGAGCGAATTTTGTTTAACAAATTGCGCCAATCGACCGAGATACCCACACAAATGCTGTTAGAGCCTGTCATTGTGGAGTTGACCGGAGAGGAATTTGCGGCGATGATGGAACAAAAGCAATTAGTTGAGCAGGCGGGCTTTCAGATTGAGCCGTTTGGACGGCACAGTCTTGCAGTACGAGAGGTTCCGGCGTATTTGGACGCGGCAGACATTGCAGTAACCGTGTCGGAAATGGCGCAGAAGCTGATGGATCAACGTTCTCCTGTGCCGGATCAGCTGGACGATTTGATTCATATGGTGTCCTGCAAGGCGGCAATTAAGGGCGGATGGGAGACCAGTATGCAGGAATTGCAGACGATTTGCGACCAGGTGGTGTCCGATCCGGAGGTGAACTGCTGTCCGCACGGACGACCGGTTATGGTGCGTATGACGAAGTATGAGCTGGACAAGCTGTTCAAACGTGTCAACCAGTGAGGAGTAATACATGCAGCCTTTGATTTGCATTGTCGGGCCGACGGCGTCCGGAAAGACGGCGCTGTCCATTGCGCTGGCAAAACAATTGGATACAGAGATTATTTCATCGGACTCCATGCAGATTTACCGAGGTATGGACATCGGCACGGCGAAGCCGGATAAAGCAGAGCGGGACGGCGTGGTACATCATATGTTTGATGTTGCAGAACCCGGCGAGAATTTTTCGGTTGCCCGCTATCAGGAGATGGCAGACACATGTGCGCAATCGATTCTGGCAAAAGGAAAAACGCCGATTGTCTGCGGCGGGACGGGGTTATATCTTGATGCCCTGATAGAGGGAAATACCTTTTCCGGAAATGACACAACGGACGAGATTCGTGCGCGGTATCGTGCGATTGCAGAGGAACGCGGTGTGCATTATCTGCATGAGCTATTGAGAACCATTGATCCGGAATCCGCAGAGCGCATTCACGAGAACAACGTGAAGCGTGTAATCCGTGCGCTGGAGGTATACGAGCAGACTGGCATGACGATAGGGGAGTTCAACGCGACGCACAAGCCGCCGAAGCCGCGGTATGATGCGATTTTATTGGCACTGTGTCCGACGCGGCGCGAGACACTATATGAGCGGATTAACCGAAGAGTGGATGTCATGCTGGAGCAGGGACTGCTGGAGGAAACCGAGCGTCTGTACCGCGGTGGTTTTTTGAAGGGAACAGCGGGGCAAGCCATTGGGTATAAAGAGCTGATTCCATACCTGGCGGGGGAAGATACGCTGGAGCGCTGTGTGGAACAGCTAAAGAGAGCATCCCGCAATTATGCCAAGCGCCAGCTGACATGGCTGCGAAGGGATTCGCGAGTCGAGTGGATCTATTATGATTGCGCAGAGGATTTTCCGGAGGTTCTCCGGCGTTCGACAGAAATCCTCACTGCCCGTGGTGTAACATGAAAGTATTCATGTACATTTGGGGAGGTTTCGGTTATAATGAAATACGAAGTGAACTATCAGGATATTTTTTTGAACAAGATACGGCAGGAGCGAGTTCCGATCACCGTTTTTCTGACCAATGGATTTCAAATGAGAGGGACGCTGCGTGGGTTTGACCACTTTGTCCTTGTGCTGGAATGCGAGGGAAAACAGGAAATGGTGTATAAACATGCCGTCTCTACATTGATTCCGGCTCGTCGGCTGGAGCTGTTTGTAAAGCGGGAAAAGGAAGGAGCTTCGGAAGCCGCTATCTAGGAGCGCGTTTCATGAAGAAACAATTTTTTCATTGGCATCATAAAGTATTGCGTGCGATTGTGCGAATCACGAACGAAAAGTCAATACGAGTGCCGGTTCTGGCGGCGTTGGTCATCGTGGCATATGCGGTAGGCAGCTTGGCGGTCACCATCTCTCGAAAGGTGGAAACCGTGCCGGCAGCTCAGGTCACAGTGGATGACGCGATTTCGGTGGATGGATATTTCATCCGCGGAGAAAAGGTCATAAAGGTAAATAACGCCAAGACGTCGGAGTATAATTATTCGGATGGCGACAAGGTGGCAAAGGATGCTCCGCTGGTCACAATTTATCGAAACGAGGAGTCCTTGAAAAAGAGTCAGGAGCTGGAGGAGATTCGGGAACAGATCCGACAGCTCAAGTCGCTGAAGAACAATTCTTATGTGACCAACACAAGCCAAATCGATCAGAAGATTACTTCGGAAATCAACAGTATCGGAGATGCCGTTGATTCCGGAGCGTATGATCAGCTGTCGAGCCACATTCATCAGCTGCGCACTTATGCGCTGCAAAGCGGTTCGATGAACGGCGATATGAGCGACATTACTTCGCGTCTGAAAAAATTGAGGTCGCAGAGGAAGTCACTGAAAAGACAGCTGAAAAATCAGACCAGCACGATTTCATCCAAATACTCCGGTTATTTCAGCCAGACGGTGGATGGATATGAGAAAATATTTACGCTGGACTGCATTGATGATTTGACCGTGACGTCGCTGAAGAAGCTGGCAGACAAGCAGGTCAACGCCGACGATTCGAGCAATTGTAAAATTGTCAATGAGTATATGTGGTATTATGCAGCGGTTCTCAGCAAATCGGATGCGTCCCGTCTGAAGGAAAACCAGGAGGTCACGCTGCGTTTTTCGCAGCCAAGCGACAATGTCAGTGCCACGGTATATGCGATTCGAGAGGATTCCGAGGCGGGCGAGGTGCTGGTACTCTTCCGTTCTTATGACATGAATTCCGACTTGATATCCAAGCGGAAGGAAGTGGGATCGGTTGTGTTGGAAACGTATACCGGACTGAAGGTGTCGACAGAGGCAATTCGTGTCAATGATGACGGCGAAGCCGGCGTTTATATTGAGAGAAATAACATTTCGAGCTTTAAGGTGATTGACCCGCTGTATAAGACTTCGGAATATTATATTGTAAAGCAAGAGGTCATTGGAGATGATTCTCTGGTTGTCGGGGACAAGATTATCAAACGAGCGAAGGATATTGAAGATAAGAAGGTTGTAAAATGACAGTCGAAGAAGAAAAGCAGATTGTGAACAACGTAACGGATGCGCGCGCACGGATCGCCGAGGCCGCGCGCAAGGCGGGACGAAAGCCGGAGGATATTATTCTAGTGGCGGCAACCAAGATGAACGATGCGGAGCGCGTTCGCGCCGCTGTGCGGGCAGGGATTGATGTGTGCGGCGAAAACCGCGTACAGGAGCTGCTCGGCAAATATGAGGAACATGCCTACGACGGCTGTCCGCTGCATTTTATCGGAACGCTCCAATCCAACAAGGTCAAGTATTTGATGGGGAAAGTTAGCATGATCGAATCGGTCAGCTCCGTTAAGCTGGCCACGGTGATTGCGAAGGAGGCCAAGAAGGCTGGACTGTGTCAGGACATTCTTCTGGAGATCAATATCGGACGCGAAGAAGCCAAGCTGGGACTCGATCCGGATGAAGTATTTGAGGCGGTGCAGACAATTTCTCGAATGGATAACATTTGTATTCGCGGTCTTATGGCAATTCCTCCAAAGTTAGACGAAAGTCGAAAGGATACTTATTATTTTGACAGAATGCATCAACTATTTGTTGACATATCGGATAAAAAATACGATAATGTTTTTATGGACTATTTGTCGATGGGTATGAGCGCCGATTTTGAGGCGGCGATTTCCTGCGGGGCAAATATTGTTCGCTTGGGTACGACAATTTTTGGCGCACGCCATTATTAAATTGTAAGTTGAATGGATTTATTTATATGGGAGGAAAAACCACATGGGCTTGTTGGATAACTTTAAGTCTTGGGTAATAGGCGCGGAAGAAGACGATTACGAGTACGAGACTGAAGAAGAAATGAGAGAACAGCGGGTACAAGAAACATCGTCGTATGTTCCTCCGCGCACGCATACCGCACAGACGAGCACGGCTGTTCGAGAGTCGGTGGGAGGAGCGGTATCCACGACGTCGCGCAATGACCGCGTTCTCAATATCAGTGCGACAACGAAGATGGCAGTTGTTCTGGTTAAGGCAGAACAGTTTAACAGCGTTGTTGACATTGCCGATCATTTGAAGAATAAGATGACGGTTGTGCTGAATCTGGAGAACACGGAAAAAGAAGTGGCAACCCGTATGCTGGACTTCCTGAGCGGCGTTGCGTTTGCCATTGAAGGCAAAATTAAACGCGTTGCAAAGGACATCTATCTGATTACGCCGTATAATGTTGAAATCGTTGGCGAGGATCTGATTAGTGAGCTGGAGAGCAATGGTCTCCGCTTTCGAAATTAAATGATATATGGTGACGCTAACATATTTAATATTCCGAATTGCGATGACTGCAATCCGGTTGGCGCAGTGGCTTCTGATTATTCGGGCGCTCATGTCATGGTTTCCCCAGATACAGCAATCACGGTTGTATGACTTCGTTTACACGTGCACGGAGCCGCTGATTCAGCCCTTCCGTTCGCTTTTGAGCCGCATCAGCACGTTGCGGAACAGTCCGTTGGACTTTTCCGTTTTGCTGGCTTTTCTGGTTCTCTGGCTTGCGGAGTCGCTGCTGCGGGCGGCGTATTTCTAATTCTTTGGATTTCTGCCGGGCTTTTTCCCGGCTTTTCCCGTTTATCCTGAATACAGGAGTTTGATTGTCAAAGAGGAGGACAAAAATGCTCAGCTCTACGGAAGTAAAGCAGTTGAAATTTGAAAAGGCCGTATTCGGTGGCTATGATATGCAGGCAGTTGATACGGCGTTTAGCCAGTTGTCGGGCGATTATGAAAAACTGGAGCAGCAGAACACCGAGCTTCGCAGCAAAATGAAGATACTGGTGGATAAGATTGAGGAATACCGTCGTGTGGAGGAAGGAATCCGCCAAGCATTGCTTACTGCGCAGAATATTGCGGAGGAAACGATGGATAAGGCAAACCGCGAAGCTGAGCGCATTTTAAACGAAGCGAATGAGCAGGCGGACAGAATCACGAGTACCGCAGAGCGGAAGGGCAGCCTTTTGTTGCGACAGTATGAAGAGTCGCTGGTACAGGAGAAAAACATGCTGCGCGAAGCACAGCATGAGAGCGCCTATTTTATTGAGATGATGACACGCCGATTCCGAGAAGAGAGCGAACGAATTGCTGCGATTCCGACGAGCTATGGATTCCAAAACAAACTGGAAGAGGAAGAATCCTCTGCCGAGACAATTACCGGAAGTGTAGAAGCGCCGGTGGAACCGGTATGCGATGAGCCGGAAGAAACGGACGATTTTATCAAAACCTTCTCCACTCCGCTGATTCCGCAAGACAAAGCCAAAAAGGAAGCGGAGGCAGCGGAAGAGACCGAAGCAGTGGAAGCGGAAGAAAACGTGGAGGAAGCTGTAAAGGAAGATACATTTACAGTTGAGGTTACCGGCTCGGAAGGATAATTATTACGACGATAAACAGTATTTTTTGACTGTTTGCGATACAAGTGGCTGCAAGGGCAGCTGACAGCGGTGCGCGGCGTGTTGCGGTGTGCGGCTGGAGAAACAGAAAGGATGGTACGGTGCAATGCCGCAGGACTACAATAAGACAATCAATCTTCCCAAGACAGATTTTCCGATGCGAGCGGCTCTCGCAAAGCGTGAGCCGGGGATGCTCGAAGAAATGTACGAGCAGGATCTTTATCATACACTGATGAAAAAAAACGAGGGGAAGCCGCTGTACGTGCTGCACGACGGCCCTCCGTATGCCAATGGCGATATTCATATCGGTCATGCTCTGAATAAGATTCTGAAGGATTTCATTATTCGGTATAAAAATATGTCTGGGTTTAAGGCACCGTATATTCCGGGATGGGATACCCACGGAATGCCGATTGAAACAGCCATCCAGAAAAAGGGCGTTAAGCGCAATGAGATGCCGGTTCCGGAATTTCGCGACAAGTGCCGTGAGTTTGCTCTGGAGCAGGTGGACAAGCAGCGCAAGGGCTTTAAGCGTCTTGGTGTGGTTGGTGACTGGGATCACCCGTATATCACACTGATGCCGGAGTTTGAGGCAAAGCAGGTTCGTGTATTTGGCGCGATGGCGAAGAAGGGTCTGATCTATCAGGGACTGAAGCCGACCTATTGGTGTCCGACCTGTGAGACCGCGCTGGCTGAGGCAGAGGTAGAGTACGCTGACGATCCGGTAACGACAATCTTTGTTAAGTTTAAGGTGCATGACGACAAGGACAAGCTGGCACAGTTTGGCGATCTGGATCGCATGTATTTTGTCATTTGGACAACGACGACGTGGACTTTGCCGGGTAATATGGCGATCTGCCTGAATCCGCAGCTGGAGTACTCTCTGGTTAAGATTCCGACCGGCGAGATTTTAATTGTGGCAACGGATCTGGTTTGCAACGTTATGAGTGAGTCCGGCATCACAGAGTATGAGACGGTTGCAACCATGTTCGGCGATGAGTTTGAATATATGACGGCGTATCATCCGTTTATGAATCGAGACTCGCTTGTTATTTTAGGCGATCACGTTACGCTGGACGCAGGTTCCGGTTGCGTTCATACGGCGCCTTCCTTTGGTTTAGATGACTTCTATGTCTGCCAGAAGTATGAGCAGATTCCGACCGACATCACGATGGAGGTATCGGTAGATGCACGTGGCTGCCTGAACGAATACGCCGGAAAGTATGCCGGTATCCATGTTACGAAGGCGCATCCGGTTATCTTTCAGGATCTGGTGGAGAGCAATGCGATTCTGTCCAGCAAGGACATTGTGCATAGCTATCCGCATTGTTGGCGATGCAAGAAGCCGATTATCTTCCGCGCGACACAGCAGTGGTTTGCTTCTGTTGACGCGATCAAAGAGGATGCGGTCAAGGCGTGCGACGATATTTATTGGAAGCCGGCGTGGGGCAAGGAGCGCATGATCTCCATGATTCAGGAGCGTTCGGACTGGTGTATTTCCCGCCAGCGGACATGGGGCGTTCCAATTCCGATGTTTTTCTGCGAGGAGTGCGGCAAGCCGTACTGCACGGATGAGAGCATTGACAAGGTAGCCAATATTGTTGACAAGGAAGGCTCGAATGCATGGTGGGCACGTTCCGTTGAAGAGCTGATGCCGGAGGGGGCTAAGTGCGAGTGCGGCTGCACGCGCTTCCGCAAGGAAAAGGATATTCTGGACGTGTGGTTTGATTCGGGTTCGACGTGGTCGGCAGTCAGTGACACGCGTGAGGAGCTGTGCTATCCGGCGGATCTGTATCTGGAGGGCGGCGACCAGTATCGCGGTTGGTTTCAGTCCTCGATGCTGACCTCAATTGCGGTCAATGGCAAGGCGCCGTATAAGGAAATCATTACCCACGGCTGGACAGTTGACGGGGAAGGCAAGGTTATGCATAAGTCGCTGGGCAATGCCATTAGCCCGCAGGAGACCATTAAGGAGTATGGTGCGGATATTTTCCGTCTCTGGGTTTCCTCGGCGGATTATACGCAGGATATGCGACTGTCCAAGGCAATCTTAAAGCAGCTTGCCAATGCGTATCTGAAGATTCGCAACACCTGCCGTTACATGCTTGGCAACCTGAATGGCTTTGAAGTAGAGAATATGATTCCGTATGCCGAGATGGTGGAATTGGATCAGTGGGCGCTGATGCGCATGAATGATCTGGTTACTAAGGTGCGCGAGGCATATGATAACTATGAGTTCCATGCGGTATACCGCGCGATCTACAACTTCTGTGTTGTTGATATGTCCAACTTCTATTTGGATGTTATCAAGGATCGCCTGTATTGCGAGGAAGAGAACGGTGCGCTGCGCCGCAGTGCGCAGACGGCGATGTACCGTATTCTGGATGCCATGGTGCGTCTGGTTTCGCCGATTCTGAGCTTTACCTCGGACGAGGTTTGGAAGGCGATGCCGCACCGTGAGGGCGATGACCTGCGCAATATCCTGCTCAATGATATGCCGTCAGCAGACGATGCGTTGGTATTTGACGAGGCGAAGATGGCAAAGTGGGATAAGCTGATTGCCGTCCGCGATGATGTCAATAAGGCGCTGGAGAAGGCACGCGGCGCGAAACGGATCGGCAAGCCGCTGGAGGCAAAGGTAACGATTACTGCTTCTGAGGAAGCGGCGCAGTTCCTGAATGAGTGCGGTCAAAATCTGGCAAAGCTGTGCATCGTATCGGACATCTCGGTACAAACTGAGGGCGACGAGGGCGATAGCTATGAGGCTCTGGATGGCATTAAGATTTCGGTTGAACATATTCAAGGCGAAAAGTGTGAACGGTGCTGGGTTTATGACCCGACGGTTGGACAGAATGCAGAGCATCCTTGTCTGTGTGCTCGCTGCGCTTCCGTGGTAGCGAAGTAACGAAGGAAAGCTACAGGCAGAGAACAGCATGTTCTCTGCCTGCTTTTTTGGAGGGGTAAAAAATGACCTTGTTTATGACCCTGCTGACGATTGCGGCTCTGGTTGTCGTTGACCAGTTGATTAAATACTGGGCAGTCACCTCGTTGGCAGCAATTGGGACAGTTCCATTGATTCCGGGGGTGTTTCAGTTTACCTATGTAGAAAACCGCGGCGCAGCGTTTAGCCTGTTAGAAAATCATCAATGGCTGTTTGTCTGTTTTGCCATTGTTGCGGTTGTGTTGATTGGGATGGCGCTGAAAAAAAACTATGTGCAGACGTTTCTCGGAAAGATAAGTCTGCTGCTGATCTGCGCCGGAGCGATTGGAAATATGCTTGACCGCGTTGTGCGTCATTTTGTTGTGGATATGCTGCACTTTTCTCTGATTGAGTTTCCGGTGTTTAATGTTGCGGATATCTATGTTTGTGTCGGTATGGCGCTGTTTTGCTTCTATATGCTGTTTCAACACAAGGAGCTGGAGGATCGAAAGGAAGAACCGCACGTATGACAGAGCAGATTATTATTACGCCGACAGAAGAGGGACAGCGGCTGGATCGTGTGCTGAGTACGCGATTTCCGACGATGACGCGGTCTGCGATTCAGCACATTATGGAAGGCGGTCATGTGTGCCGTGAGAAGGTGGCACTGAAAAAGAACTATCGTGTGACCGGCGGCGACTGTATTACCGTAGAGCTGCCTGAGCCAAAGGAAATGGAAATTGTGCCGCAGAATATCCCACTGGATATTGTCTATGAAGATGCCGATTTGATTGTTGTCAATAAGCCGCGCGGTATGGTAGTGCATCCGGCACCGGGCAACTGGGATGGAACACTGGTTAATGCATTGATGTATCATTGCGGGGATAGCTTATCCGGCATTAATGGTGAAATTCGTCCGGGTATTGTGCATCGGATTGACAAGGATACCAGCGGTCTGTTGGTCGTAGCAAAGAATGACCGTGCGCATCAGTCGCTGGCGGCACAGATTGCGGAGCATTCTGTGGTGCGTCGATATTTTGCGGTGGTTTATGGCGCTCTGCCGGAGGACAAAGGCATGGTTCATGCGTCGATTGCGCGGCATCGCACAGATCGGAAAAGGATGGCGGTCGCGCCGGACGGACGGGATGCAATCACGCATTATGAGGCGCTGGAGCGCTACCGTGGTTTTACCTATGCGACGTTCTTGCTGGAGACTGGACGGACGCATCAGATCCGCGTCCATATGAATTACATTGGGCATCCGATCATTGGAGATCCGGTATACGGACCAAAGACAGATAAATGGAAATTGAATGGTCAGTGCCTGCATGCAGGGGAACTGACGTTGACCCATCCGGCGACCGGGGAGCGTATGGCGTTTTCCACGCCGTTGCCGGACTATTTTACATCAGTATTGCAGATTTTGAGGAGTCGATATGGGGAAGTTTGATGGTGTCCTGCTGTGTTCGGATATGGATGGAACATTGCTGGATGATAACAAATTGATTGGTAAAAAAACAGTTGAAGCGCTGCATTATTTTGCGGAAAATGGAGGATGGTTTTCTCTGGCGACCGGACGTACACGCCCCTCTACTGCCGTTTACCGTCCGCAGATACCGTGTAAGGGACCGAATATTTATCTGAATGGCGCTATTTTATGTGACGAGCGCGATGAATCCGTCATCTTTATGGAGGGCTTGGATGATTGTGCACGTATGGTGGCAAAGCAGATCATGCTGCGCTATCCGCATATTGGCATTGAGGTATTCCTGCTGGATCATTCCTATGTGTGCAATATGAGCGAGATAACACGGCGTCATTTTGAAAACTTGGGAATCCCATATATAGAAAGGAATATTGATGCAATTCCAGAAGACACCAGTCGGTGGGGTAAAATTAATTTTACCGGTGAGACGGAGCAGGTAGAAAAGGTACGCGAGGAATTGCGCCCAATGGAGGAATATTATAATCTGACCTTTTCAACGCCGGTGTTTTATGAGATGACCTGTAAGGGCGGTCATAAGGGTGATGGCGTGCGCCGTGCAGCGGAATATCTGGGTGTGAAGCCGGAAAATATATACACGGTGGGTGACAGCCAAAATGATATTCCCATGCTCAAGGTGGCAGAACAGTGCTTTGTTCCGGAAAATGGTCGCTCGGATGTGATTGCGATGGCAGACGTTGTTGTGTCAGATAATAACCATGACGCGCTGGCAGACGTTGTCGCATATTTGGATCGAAAATATCAATAATTGTTTGTTTTACGCCTGTATTTGACAGGGAGCGGATCAAAAAGCAGCTGAAAGGCTGCTTTTTGATTATGTTATTACATCCACGGTGGTTTTTCTTGTGAGAATTGCTTTCGCTTATCCTTTGGTATGGGAGAGCACCCAACTCAAGTTGGCAGAATCATCAAAGACTACATTGGCACCGCTGTGATAGTTGTAAATACCCTTTTCATTGAAAAAGGCGTTGTCAGGGGTTTCGATTCGCAGCACTTGGTCAATGTCAACATCACGCCAACCGGCGGATTCGTAGGCTTTGTGAAGGTTTTCATAGGCGGAGCGCGCCTTGTCACTGCCGTAATACTCATCACCTTGAGCCATGTAGATGTACACTGCCACACCGTTTTCGACAATGAGTTCATAATCTCCGTCCCACTGGGAAGCGCCATGGAGATATGCCGCATACAGGTCAGACCGCATGGATACTGCACGGGACATGGTTTCGCCACCTGCGGAGTATCCGGCGGCATAGACGCGGCTGGTATCCACGGCAAAATTGTTGATGAAGTATTCCGTCAGTTCAATAGCTTGCCGGGCAGACTTTGCTCCCCAGTCTGTGAGTTGAGCCGAAACAACGATCATCTCTGTGTCCAGCTTTGTCCATGAGGTAAAGCCACTCCAGTTCCGATTACTACCGGAGGAATCTTCGCCGAACCACATCATGTCATAGCCCGGCATAACCATTATCATTGGGAACTTCCGGCTGCCGTCATAGCTTTCCGGCAGATAGTAGCTGTAATGAATGTCGCCGTCAGCACCAGAGAGAATTTGCTCCGCAAACAGACCGGTCTGAATCGATCCGGAAATGACCTTCGACGGCGTGCTTTCCATCGGTTCTTTTGTTGCTTTAGCTGTCATTTCCGGCTGTGAAGAGGTTGCCGTACCGGCTCTGCACCCCGCAAGAGCCAGTATCAGCATAACCGCCAAGGCGAGCAAAAAGAAACGCTTCACTTCTGCTTGTCTACCGGCGGAATCATTTCCACGTACTTTTTGAGCATTTCCGGGGTGCTGGTGTAGTAGCGCATATTCTTGTTGAGGGCAGCGACCTGCACCATTTCGTCATCTGTCAGGGCAAAGTCGAACAGGTCGAAATTGGACTTGATATGCTCCGGATTTTTGGAGCCGGGGATGACGATGTTGCCGCTCTGGATGTGCCAGCGGAGGATGATCTGGGGCGCAGACTTGCCGTACTTTTTGCCAAGCTGGACAAACAGCGGCTCAGTCAAAAGCGCTGTGTCACCATGTCCAAGCGGATACCATGCCTGCGGCACGATACCGTTCTCTTTGAGGAAGACCTTTTGCTCCGCTTCTTGATGGTAGGGGTGCAACTCAGTCTGCAAGACGGTGGGGCGTACCTCGCAGAGGGAGAGAATTTCCTCAATCTGTTCCTTTTTGAAGTTGGACAGACCGATGGCGCGCACCTTGCCCTCTTTATATGCCTTTTCCATCTGTCGATAGCCTGCCACATAGTTGCCTGCGGGCTGATGGATCAGCAGAAGGTCAATATAATCGGTGTCCAGACGGGCAAGCGTTTTTTCTACTGCGTTTGTCTGCTCGTAGAAGCTGGGCCACAGCTTGGTTTCGAGGAAAATTTCCTCTCGCTGCAAACCGGACTTTTTCATGGCACGACCAACTGCCTTTTCGTTCACGTAGGCATTTGCCGTGTCAATCAGACGGTAGCCGTTCTGCAAAGCATTAATGCAGGAGTTCTCTGCCTCGTCCGGGGTTAGAAGAAATGTGCCGATCCCTGCCATGGGCATTTCCACGCTGTTATTAAGAGTTGCGTATTCCATAAAACAACATCCTTTCTGAAAAAATTATTTCCTTATGATTTCGCTGCCACCGGATACTTCTGATTTTTCCATGCCGTCCAGCGCTTTGTTATCCTCCAACGTCTTTTCAGCTCGGTCAGAGCGGTATAGATGCAGCCCTTTGGGCGTGGACTGCTGTTTATGAAAAGCGATTTCATCGCAAACACTCCTCACAGACCAAGTTCATTGACCCAAGACTGCACATCAGAGGCAGAAACGCTGGAGGAGAACCGCTGACCCTCCTGCCAGTCTCCGGTATCCGCTATGTCAGCAAGCAACTCGCCGCTCCGTCCCATGCCGGAGGACGCAGAGGTGGCAAAAGGAATGACGGTCTTACCGGTGAAGTCGTTGGCTTTTACAAAGCCGTCCACGGGCCAAGCGGCAATGCCCCACCAGATGGGATAGCCGATGAACACGGTGTCATAATCGTCCCAATTCTCCACTTCCGTGGTAGTTAGAGGTACATCCCTGAGAGATTCATCGTCATGCTCGCGGCTGACACGGCTATCTGAGTTTGTCCAGTCCAGATCGTCGCTGGTGTAAACCTCAGTAGGAACGATCTCAAAGAGATCAGCACCGGCAGTCTCAGCAATATCTTGGGCCACCCGCTTGGTGTTGCCGGAGGCGGAGTAATAGACCACCAGTGTTTTACCGGTTTCAGACTGGGCGTCCGATTCGGTTTCTGTCGGGGTCGATGCGCTTCCGGTTGGTGTGGAGGTTTTGGACTGTGAGGTGGAAGAAGTGGGTTTGTTGGAAGAGCCGCAGGCGGCAAAAATTAGAATGAGCGAGACGCTCAATAAAATTACAGTCAGTTTTTTCATGATAAAATCATCCTTTCAATTTAATGCTTATCTGCATTCGCAGAGAATTTCATAAATTTCATCGCTCGTCAGCTTTTTGCAGCAGCCCGCAGTGACATTGGTGGAATCTGCAATGGCACGGAAGTCCGTGTCGGCGGGGATGCCCAACTCTGCAAAGCTAGTCGGCAGACCGATTTCCTTAATGAATGCCGCCAGCGCTTCGATACCAGCGGCTGCGATTTCCTCGTCATTGCCTTTGGGTGCGATACCCCAGACGTTCCGCGCCCAGCGGGCAAACCGTGTCGCACCGGACTTGTAGATGTGGCGGTACAGGACGGGCTGAATGACCGCCAGCCCCGCGCCGTGGTTGCAGTTGGTGTAAGCGCCTACCTGATGCTCTATCATATGCCCCTGAAAATCCGTGACCTTGCCGACCTTCAGCACACCGCTTTCCGCCATAGCAGATGCCCACGCAAGCTCACTTCTCGCGTCATAATTTTCGGGGTCGGTGAGCACTATGCGAATGTTGCGGATGACGCTGCGCATGATGGCTTCGTTCATGTCATCGGATAGATTATTTTCATCCGGCTTGCCGAAGTAGGTCTCCATGGTGTGGCTCAGGGTATCGAACGCACCGGAGATAACCTGCTTCATGGGCACAGACAGTGTATAAGTGGGGTCGAGGAAGGCAAATTCCGCCTGTGCACCCCGCAGAGCACCCTTGATCCTTTTCTCCTCGTGAGTGATGACCGCGCCGTTGTTCATCTCACTGCCCGTGCCGAACACCGTAACGATCGTGCCGAGAGGAAGGAATTCTGAAGGATAGATGTGCTTGGCATACTGCATTTCCCAGATGTCCTCATTACACTTTGCCTGTGCGGAGATGACCTTGCAGCAGTCGGAGACACTGCCGCCACCCACAGCTAAAATCAGCTCGACATCGTTTTCACGCGCCAGCTTCGCGCCCTCCTGCACTTTCCGATAGGTAGGGTTTGGCATGATGCCGCCAAACTTCACGACGCGCTTGCCCTTGGCGCTCAAAATACCCATTACCTCGTCATATACGCCGTTACGCTTTATTGAGCCGCCGCCGTAAGCCAGCATGACAGTGTCACCGTAGTGATCCAGCAGACAGCCTAGATATTCGTTCACGCTGCCCTTGCCGAAATACACCTTCGTCGTGTTCTCGAAAATAAAGCTGTTCATAAAAAATGCTTCCTTTCTCTTGCGGACACAGAACTTCTGTGCTATGATGCGGTTGTTTGATTCGGTTGATACTGCCGATTATAATTTCCGGTTGTAACAATCGGTCAAGAGGTTTTTTGAAAATATTTATGAATTTTTCGTGAACAGCGAGGTTGTATTATGCTTTATACGATGATGCAGGTTTGCAAAGAAACCAATATGACTTATCAGACACTGAAATTCTACTGCAACGAGGGGCTTATTCCCAACGTCAAGCGGGATAGGAACAATCGCCGCGTCTTTGATGAGCGAGATGTAGCATGGATCAAGAGCCTGAGTTGCTTGAAAAAGTGCGGCATGACGATTCGGGAGATGAAAGACTATGTTGCGCTCTGCCTGCAAGGTGAGGTCTCCATACCACAGCGCAAGGAGATGCTTGCGCAGAAACAGGAGGTACTGCGCGAGACAATACGAGAGGTGCAGGACAGTATTGATTACATTGACTGGAAGCAAAACTTTTACGATGATGTGCTATCTGGCAAGCGACCCTATGAGAGCAATCTGCTACCCACAGAGAAATAAACATTCGTTTCGACTTGCCGATAAATTAGTAGAGAAAGCTCGATACGCAAGCTTCGGACTTTCTCTATCGGAAAAGAAAAGCGACCGCATAGATGCCAACATCTACACGGTCGCTTTTCTGATTATTCCCCAAAGGGGAGACTTATTAGGAACAGCCCGCTTGCAATCGTGATAATGCACGGTACAGGCGTGGGGTTCGTATAAGTCGTTGATGGTGGAGGCGAGGAGAGTTGAACTCCTGTCCGAAAACGTTTCCTCAAGGATTTCTCCGGGTGCAGTCATTTTATTGACATTCCCTCTGCGGCACGCCAAATGACAGGCTTACCGTGTTAGTAGCTTCATAATGCATGGGCAGAGCAAAGCTTATCTGCCGCACGTTCACCGCTAAATGACGCTCTGTCCCAAGCCGCGATACTCTCAGGCAGAACGGGCTGGCTTAATTAAGCAGCCTGTAAAGAATAATTGTTGTTGTTTAATTTATAAACAAAGTTGAGACTTTTAACGAAGCTCCTCACTTCGACCCGCTATCCCGGATTCCACATCCCCGTCGAAACCGGTACGCCCCCATATATATGGGTTTCACAATTATTCTCACTTCATTGTTCGTTATCTTATTGACGCTGCGATTTCATAACACGGTCAATTTCGCGTGCGGCATCCTTCTTTGCAGCAGCGGCACGCTTATCATAAAGCTTTTTGCCTTTGCAAAGACCAAGCTCTACTTTTACCCGTGAGTTCTTGAAATACAGTGACAATGGAATCAAGGTATATCCATCCTGCTTTGTTTTGCCGAAAAGATTCATAATTTCTTTTTTATGAAGAAGCAGCTTGCGGACACGCAATGGATCCTTATTAAAGATATTACCCTTTTCGTAAGGACTGATATGCATACCCTTGACAAACAGTTCACCATCCTTAAAAATGCAATAAGAATCCTTTAGACTTACTGTGCCCTGACGGATTGATTTGACCTCAGTACCGGCAAGCGCAATACCGCATTCGTATTGCGCTTCGACAAAATAATCGTGCCATGCTTTTTTGTTTGCAGTGATCTGCTTTGTGCCTTTTTTATTAATAGCCATGACACGCTCCTCCTTATCCTGTACCGGTATTCTTTATCTTACGAAGTTTTGCCGATAAAGTCAAGTGGTATTCTGCGAAAAGCTGCAAAAATTAGAAAATATTACGGAATAAATACAGAAAAATTGAATTATTTGTACATGTGTCTTGCAGAATCTCTTGTACTTGCTACAGAAAAAAAGTATAATAATTGTAAATGGAAAAAAGGGAGGTGTCTCTATGAAGGTATTAAATCTAGGATCTCTGAATATTGATTTCAACTATTTCCTGGGACATATTATGCAGACGAATGAGACACAGGCAGCGCATGAAATGCGCATCTTTCCGGGAGGAAAGGGTCTGAATCAATCCATCGCCATGTCACGCGCCGGATTGGATGTGTACCATGCGGGCTATATCGGAGAAGATGGTGACTTTCTCATTGATACACTGGAGACAGCGGGAGTTCATACTGAGTTGATTCACAAAACAACAGGACGCTCTGGACATGCAATCATTCAGGTGGATACGATGGGGCAGAATGCCGTTATGATTTATGGTGGCTGCAATGCAGAAATCACGACGGAGTACATTGATGCTGTGCTGGAGCAATTTGATGCGGATGATGTTCTTGTGCTTCAAAATGAGCTTGCCAATCTCTCGTATGCAATTGAACGCGCACACGAGAAGAAAATGAAAATTATTTTGAACCCATCGCCATGCAACGAACAGCTCAGGGAATGTGACTTGACGAAGGTTGATATATTCTTTATCAATGAGGTTGAGGGACGGGAGCTGACTAGCTATATCCAGCCGGGTGACATCTTGATTGGAATGCAGGAGAAATATCCAGAGAGTGTCTGTATCTTGACGCTCGGCAAGCAGGGAGCTTTTTTCAAGAGCAAGGATGAGAGCTTTTATCATCCGGCGCTTTCCGTGCCTGCGGTGGATTCCACTGCTGCCGGAGATATTTTTGAAGGATATTTCCTGGCATCGTATTTGAATGGCCGTCCGGCACGAGATTCTCTGAAAACGGCGACATATGCAGCGGGTATTTCCGTGCAGCGGGAAGGCGCTTCTATGTCAGCGCCAACGATGCAGGAAACGTTGGATGCAATTGCGAAGGAACAACAGTAAAGACGAAATTTCTGGAGAGAGAAGGGGTGAAATTCCCCTTCTCTTCCTGAAATAACAGAAAATGCGGCATAAAATTCAAGTGCCGATTGGATTTTACCGCGCATGATGAAATTTTGTGGTGGACTATCTTGCGATAAGCGAAATTGTATGGTATACTTGATCTTAGTATATCTGGACATTTGTCCGCACTTGTTAGGGAGAGCTAAGAGAAATGAAGCAACTGGCTGAGCGCATAGGGCAGCTGAAAAAAGAAGAAGATATTGTCCTGTTTGTGCGCTTTTATGTAGATGAAAACGAGAATGTCGCCGATTTCGTCGGCGATTGCTATTCTTTGGAGGGGACGAATTCGGACGGTGTTCCGCCGCTGCCCTCATTCCGCAAATCAGCACAGGAAGAAATGATGAATGCAGTGAGACAGTTTGATGTTTTGGTGCAGACATCCTCGCGGCCTTCCCACAGGGAGCGGACTGCTTTGGGCGCTCGTTGTGAGCTTGTTCAGTGAGGAGGAACAGAATTTTATGGTAACGACTGATGTATTGGTAGTTGGCACAGGCGCTGCTGGTTTGTTCCACGCTCTGAGCCTCCCGAAGGAGCTTCAGATTACGGTGATCACCAAATCTGTTGTCGATGAAGCGGATTCTTTTTTAGCGCAGGGCGGCATGTGTATGCTGCTCGACGAAGATGATTATGATAGCTATTTTGAAGATACTATGCGAGCCGGTCATTATGAAAATGACAAGGAATCCGTTGACATTATGATCCGTACATCGCAGCATATTGTGGACAAGCTGGTGGAATACGGCGTCGATTTCCAACGGGATGAGGATGGCTGCTTTGAGTTTACGCGTGAGGGTGCTCATTCGGAAAACCGAATTCTGTTCCATGAGGATTTGACGGGACATGAGATTACCAGCAAGCTGCTGGATCGCGCAAACGAACGTGACAACATTACGATCTATGAACACACGACAATGGTAGATCTGTTGTGCGATGAGAAAAACAATCGTTGTCTTGGCGCTGTAGTGCGCAAGCCGGACGGCAGCTATGCTCCTATTTTTGCGCGGGCAGTTGTGCTGTGTACGGGTGGTCTTGGCGGTGTATTCCATTATTCGACCAATTTCCCGCACATCGCCGGTGACGCATTGGCAATTGCAATGCGTCATGGTTTGGAGATCGAAAACATCAATTATATCCAGATTCACCCGACTACATTATATACGAAGAAGCCGGGACGCCGTTTTTTGATTTCGGAATCCGTGCGTGGCGAAGGTGCTAAGCTGTATAACAAGGCGGGAGAACGGTTTGTGGATGAGCTGCTTCCGCGCGATGTCGTTTCCAATGCGATTTGCAGGCAGATGAAGATTGACCATCGTCCATATGTAGAACTGAACATCTCTCATCTGGACGGAAATTATATTCGTAAACGATTCCCCAATATCTATAATCGCTGCCTTGAAGAAGGAATTGATATGACCAAGGAAGGAATTCCGGTCACACCGGGACAGCATTATTTTATGGGCGGCATTAAGGTTGACCATTGCAGCAAGACAACGATGGATGGCTTGTATGCCTGTGGCGAAACCAGCTGCAATGGCGTGCATGGACGCAATCGTCTGGCAAGCAATTCGTTGCTGGAGAGTATGGTCTTTGCTGAACGCGCAGCGCAAGACATCAGCGCTCACATTTCCTTGGAGACACCAATGAATGTGGAGGATATTTCCTTCCGTCCGGAGGAATATGCAGATATTGAAGAGCGCAACCGCAACGAAGTGATCGAAGAGATTAAACGAAAGGATGCTGAATTTTATGACCAGTGGCTTCGCGATGATTCTTAATATGGATCCCTCTATTTTGGCAGCTCTCCGCGAGGATGTGACCAGTGAGGACATCAGCACCAACGCGATTATGAAAAAGCCGAAGCAGGGAAAGGCAGATCTTATCTGTAAGCAAGATGGCATTATCTGCGGTCTGGACGTATTTGCCCGCGTATTTGAACTGCTTGAGCGCAATGCGCATTTTAAGACGACCTATTCCGATGGTGACGAAGTGAAAAAGGGCGAACTGATTGGTGTCATCTACGGCGACATCCGTACCCTGCTGACTGGTGAGCGCACGGCGTTAAACTACCTTCAGCGAATGAGTGGAATTGCGACAAACGCAAATAAAATGGTTCGCATTTTGGAAGGTAAGCATACGAAGCTGCTTGACACACGCAAGACGACACCGGGACTTCGGATCTTTGAGAAATATGCTGTTCGCTGCGGCGGCGCGACCAATCACCGTTACAATCTTTCGGATTGCGTTATGATGAAGGATAACCATATTTGTGCGGCAGGCTCGATTACGAAGGCGGTACAGATGGCGCGCGACTATGTCTCCTTTGTCACAAAGATTGAAGTCGAGTGCGAGACATTGGAGCAGGTTGCAGAAGCAGCGGAATGCGGTGCAGACATTATCATGCTGGATAACATGGACAATGATACGATGCGCAAGGCTGTTGCGTTGATTGATGGACGTGCGCAGACAGAATGCTCCGGCAATGTCACCGCAGAGCGTCTGCTTGAGATCGCTGATATTGGTGTAGATTTTGTTTCTTCAGGAGCATTGACGTATGCATCTCCGGCGATGGACATCTCTCTGAAGAATCTATCTTCCATTGAGGATTAAATAAAGAAGAAAGAAGCATCTATTCGAGGGGATGTGTACTCACCGGAAAAATACTGTGGTTCAGTATTGGGGGTAACTATCCGAGGAATAGATGCTTCTTTTTACAAAGGATGGCATAACATGAATCAAGAACAGCTGACAAAAATTTTCGCCGCCGGTATGCCGCAGGTGCTTGCACAGCATTTGGCAGAACAGGTGTTGCCGCGCCTTTCGGAAGCGTGGATCGCGCCAGCCGATGCCGTGATACATGCCGTTGGAATGCAATATGCCTGTGCGCCGCAGCCGGAGTACTATGCTGTGCTTCTGGCAAGTGCGATGAATCCGAAACGCGGAAACAAAATACATCCGGCATTTCCAGTTCTGCTGTCACAGATTACAGCACAGGAATGCCGTCTGCTGCAAAGGATGCAGCAAGCGGAGGTCGCGGTGCTTGATTGCGTGATGTGCACGGTTCGGAAACCGACGGGCGGTTTCCTCCAAAGAGAACCGGAAATAGCCACCGTTGTACGAGAACTGATTCCGCGCCTGACCGCCTGGACGCCGGAAGGGGGCGATTTGATTGGATTACAGGTGTGCTTTGACAATCTGCTGCGCTTGGGATTGATCGAAATCCATAGGAATGATACCGTCGAAAAACCGGCTGCGGTGGAGCAGGAACGTTATGAGAATATCTATCTGCTGCACGAAGCTCTCATTCAACAAACATGGGAGGACGCGTTGCAGAATAATCCATATGGAAGCAAGCTCGAACTGCGCCTGCGGACAGGGCGTTTCACCCTGTCCGCAATGGGACGGCGCTTTGTTCGGTTTTGCTTGGAATAACGGTTATTGCGGCTCAATGACGATACGCGCCTTCCCTTGGGCGTCAATGGTTAGCCGCATTGTTTTTACGTATCGGTTGTAAAATGCATCCTTTTCTTTCGGCGTCATTTGCACCCATGTTTTGCGGAGTACGTTGTCAAATAAATTGAATGTATTAAAGGATACCATCTGATCCAACTGGGATTGCAGCTCATGGATGAGAGCCGTTATTTTGATTGCATAGCTTGCACCGGTACAGAAGTCATCAATAAAGCAGTAAAAGATACCTTGTCCTTTTAGCGCTTCACGAATATTGTGTCCGCATTTTTCACGTTCTACCATGACCAAAAAGTCAATGTCAGACAGTGTTTGAATCAGCGCCCAGTAATCGCTGTCGCTGGAAACCAAAATGACCGAGTCAACGTTGTTTTGGTATACCTCCTTGCAGGTACGGGTGGCAAGTGTCATGTCAACCTGTGATTTCTTTTCATTAAGACGAGGTACGGTGATGTGTTCCAAGGGCAATTCTGCGATGCTGGAAAGCACAGACCAGCTGCTGGTGGTGTAGTTGCTGTCAAAGAGCAGAACGTTATGGATTTTTGCCACCGAGGAAGGGGAGAGACTGCTGAGTACGGCTGCCAGTTTGATGGGATCGGAGTTTTCACAGTCTACCACGACAATGGCGCGGTTGCTCTCTGCTAGAAAATCATAAATGTTTTCGGTTGTCATGTTGCTGGCGTCTCGAACAAGGCTGCCATCCTCAAAAAAATCTTCGTGGCGTTCATATAGCAGTTTGACGAATTTTTCGTCAGAGTACAAAATGTTGCCGTCCTCTTCATTGGCAACCCAATTGATATAGCATTGGAACGGATAGCCATTTCGGGCTTTGTTGTATTCCGCGCCGGCTGCCTTTAGTCCCTCTGGCTTGAAACCGTTGGGCATGAGAAACAGTTCTCGAATATAGTCCCATTTGATCCAGTCGGGAAATAATGTTTGTACATTGCTGACACGGTTGCTAAGCTCTCGATTGATGGTAATCAGATAATCGTTGATATCCGGACGTGATTTGTAAATGGTAATTCCATCACGGGTGAGCTGCTGTACGCTTTCGGATGGGATGTATTCCGGAAGAGAACCAATGTTTTTTACGTCATAGCGAAAAGCGGTGCGGATGGCGCTGTAATGCCGCTCCATTCCTGTTCGAATGATACAGAGATTTCGGATGATGCGTGCATTTTTATTGGTTTCCAGAGACTGAAAGGTACTTTGCTTTAAGGTTTTTGCGCTGTCTTCTCGGAAATGTGCTTTGTTCACACCGATGAGGTAAGCAACGATGGAAACAAGATTATGTGTGGTGTTTTGGTGGGTGGAATACGGAGGGGCAGCGGGTTGAAATTCCCCCAATCCTTTTTTTAGATCATCAAAATGCATGTGAATTCTCCTTTTGTATGATTCTATTATTATAACACAAATTACAAGGATATAGAACGGTCAACTGTCAGATATGAACAGGAAAAAGTGTCCGTGCCAATGGTTTGCATTCGTCGGCACATGAGAAAACGCTTAATTCGTAACATTTTTCATTTGTATTACCCAAAAAGTTTGCAATTGTGGTAAAAAATAAATACTTTGTGACTTGAAAAATAAATTGCTTTCGGACGCTTTTTGTTGTATAATCTCTACTGGAACATTTTACTCTCGTTTTGAGAAATACAGCCACGGCATTGTTTGTTGCCGTGAAAAGGAGGTAACATAATGTCCTTTGATACAGAATATACGCCGGAGACATTGCCGGTTCTGCCGCTTCGTGGACTGGTTGCTTTCCCGGAAACATTAATTCACTTTGATGTTGGCCGCCTGATTTCCATGAAGGCGTTGGAAGCATCTATGAAGGGCAGTCAGAAGATCTTTTTGACTGCACAGTGTGACATCCGCACCGATGTGCCCAAAGCAGAAGATTTATACCGTGTCGGTACGGTTTGCAATATTAAGCAGATTCTTCGTCTGCCGGGTGATAACATCCGCGTGCTGGTGCAGGGAACTCATCGTGCGTTTGTGGAGGATTTTCACGAAGAAGAGGAGTGCTTATACGCATCGGTGGAGCGCTTGGAAACCAATCCGGGACATAGCTCCGCCAAAAGGATTGATGCGCTGATTCGTACACTACAGGAATCGTTTGAAGAGTATGCACGTCTCTCCAACCACATTTCCAGTGACATCGTGATGACAGTGCTGGATCAAAATGACGCTGGTCACTTGGCGGATTACGTTGCGCAGAACATTCCGATCAGCTATGAGGTCAAGCAGGAGCTTCTGGAAGAGCTGCATGATGTACGTCGCCTGGAAAAGCTGGTGCGTGTGCTGTCCAGAGAAACCGAAATTCTTCAGATAGAAGGGGAACTGCAAGACAAGCTGAAGGAAGCGGTGGATAAAAATCAGCGGGAATACTATCTGCGCGAGCAGATGAAGATTATTCAGGACGAGCTGGGTGAGGAACGTGCCGACGAGGAAGCGGAGGAATACCGCGAAAAAATTCGCGCATTGAACCTGCCGGAAGAGAGCGAGGAAAAGCTTCTGAAGGAAGCAAACCGTCTTGAAAAAATGCAACCGATGTCGGCGGAGAGCGGTGTCATTCGCAATTATCTGGATGTTTGCCTGGAGCTTCCGTGGAACAAAAAAACATCGGTCAAGACAAATTTGGCAAGCGCGCGAAAGGTTTTGGATCGCGATCATTACGGCTTGGAAAAGGTCAAGGAACGTATTATGGAATTTCTTGCCGTCAAAGCTATGTCGTCGGAGCTGAAGGGAC
>CAVBHI010000150.1:0-5455 GCA_963595115.1 bacterium | reverse complement strand
CAACGATTATCGCTCTAATGAGTATATTGATCGTGTATGGAGCGACTGTCATATGATAACACGAGAACATTTCTATCATTTGGGCGCGAAAGAAAAGAATCGTAATCCAGTTGTCGAAGCATTACTCACCAATTATGCTGTTACTGGGGCGCAAAACAGCTTGTTGCTGGAGAATAAACAGCTTACTTTAGCAGATGTCTGCTCTATACGATAACATTGTCCATTGATTATGCTGTAATTCCTATCAGTTACCTAACAATACCGCAAAAAATCCGGATGACTCACGTCATCCGGATTTCTCATTCTTATCAACTTTTACAGCGTATTTTTACTGCCCAACAGCGTAACCAGAACCGCCTTCTGTGCGTGCAGACGGTTCTCCGCCTCCTCGAAGATCTCATCGGCATGCTCTTCAAAGACCTCTGCGGTGATTTCCTCGCCGCGGTGTGCCGGCAGACAATGCTGTACCATTGCGCCCGGCTTTGCCGCTGCCATCAGCTCATGATTGACCTGATAGCCCTTGAACGCGATGCGGCGCGCCGCCGCCTCGCCTTCCTTGCCCATCGACGTCCAGACATCGGTAAACACAACATCCGCTCCCGCCGCCGCTTCCATAATGTCACGGGTCAGCAGGAACTTACCGCCCTGTGCCTTCCGGCGCTCGGCGAATTCCAATACGCTCTCGTGCGGCTGGTACATTTCCGGACACGCAACGGAAACCTCCATACCGGTCTTGAGACAGCCGACAATCAGCGAATTGCACATGTTATTCCCATCGCCGATATAGCACATCTTCAGACCCTCCAGCTGCGCATAATGCTCACGAATGGTCATCAAGTCCGCCAGAACCTGACATGGGTGCGCAAAGTCTGTCATGCCGCTGATAACCGGAATCGTACCGCAGTGCGCCAGACGCTCCACCTCTTCCTGTGCGTAGGTTCGCATCATGATGCCGTCGAGATAGCGGGACAGGGTGCGTGCCGTGTCCTCCACCGGCTCACCGCGTCCGATTTGCAGGTCGCGGTTGGACAGGAACATAGGCTGTCCTCCCAACTGGTACATACCCACTTCAAACGATACGCGGGTACGAGTGGATGACTTTTGGAACACCAGACCAAGGCTCTTGCCTTCCAAGTGCCGGTGTGGAATCGAATGCTTTTTTTCATATTTCAGCTGGTCTGCCAAATCGAGCAGCGTGGTAATTTCCTCTGTTGAACAGTCCAGCAGCTTTAACAGGTGCTTCATAGAGCACGTCCCCTCCTTATCCAATTTCCCTCAGACAGCTCTTCTGCCTGTACCGCCGGGAATGCGGTTTTGGTGCAGCTCCAATGCGTTGCTGTTTCGCTGCACCTTACTCACACAACGCTTCGCGGAAGATTGCCAGACCCTCGTCCATCTCTTCCTTCGTGATGACCAGCGGCGGCAGCAGACGAATCGCATCCGTACCGGCAGTCAATACCAGCGCGCCCTTATCCATCATCTTGGAAACAATGCCCGCGCGCGCATCCGGATCAACAATAATGCCGAGCATCAGACCCATACCGCGAACATCCTTGACCTTATCCGATCCCATCGCCAGAATTTCCTTCTTCAGATAGTCTCCCTTTTCCCGCACCTTGCACAGGAAATCCTCGTCCATCGTCTGAAGTACCACATTTGCCGACGAGCATACCAGCGGCGTGCCGCCGAAGGTCGTCGCGTGAGTGCCCGGACCGAGCACCGTGTCACAGGTTGATGCCGCCATAACCGCGCCAATCGGCACGCCGCCGCCCAGACCCTTTGCCATGGAAACAACATCTGGCTGAATGCCATACTTCTGGAAGCAGAACAGCTCGCCGCAGCGACCAATGCCGGTCTGTACCTCGTCAATCAGCAGCAGCAAATCCTTTTCCTTGCAGAATGCCGCAACCTGCTGAACAAATTCCGAATCCAACGGCAAGACACCACCCTCGCCCTGAATCAGCTCCATCATAATCGCACAGGTGTGCTCATCGGTATTCGCTTGAATGGACGCAAAATCATTGGCATTTGCATAACGGAAGCCATCAGTAAACGGGAAGAAGTACTGATGGAACTTATCCTGACCGGTTGCCTTCAGCGTTGTTACCGTTCGTCCATGAAACGAATTGTTCAGCGTGACAATATCCGCGCGTCCCTCGCCGTACTTATCAAACGAGTACTTCCGCGCCAGCTTAATCATGCCCTCATTGGACTCCGCGCCGGAGTTGGCAAAGAACACCTTGCTCATACCGGTGCGAGTACACAGCTGCTTTGCCACCTGAATCATCGGCGCTGTCGTAAACAAATTTGAGACATGCATCAGCTTGTGCGCCTGCTGTGTGATGGCATCCACAATTGTCTCATTGTTATAGCCCAGCGAGCACACGCCGATGCCCGATGTAAAATCAATATATTTCTTACCCTCAACGTCCCATACCGTCGAGCCCTGACCATGATCCAGTGCAATCGCAAATCTGCCATAGGTATTCATGACGTACTGATTTTCTTCCGCCTTCAGTTCCTGATAGGTCATTGGTACTCCTTCTTTCTGTCAAAAATGTTCCGTTTTTGTTGTTGTATGTCATATGGTTCAGGCGTTCCCCGCCATGTTCGCTTTCCCGATATGCCGTTAATAAAACATCGTGCCGACGCCCTTATCGCTGAACAGCTCCATGAGGATCGAATGCGCCACGCGTCCGTCCTGAATGTTCGCACGTTTGACGCCCTCGCGCACTGCCTGTACGCAGCAGTCCACCTTCGGAATCATGCCGCCGGCAATCACGCCCTCCTTGACCAAACGCGGCACTGCCGAGACCTTCAGGTCTTCAATCAGCGTGCTGTCATCGTTGCGGTCGCGCAGCAGTCCGCGCACGTCCGTCAGCAAAATCAGCTTTTCCGCCTGTAAGGCAACCGCCAGCTTCGCCGCTGCCAAATCGGCGTTGATGTTGTATCCGGTATCCTCGTCAATGCCCTCTGCCACCGTGGAAATAACCGGAATATAGCCCTGCTCCAGCATATCGACAACCGGCTCAGGATTGACCTTTTGAATCTCTCCGACGTAGCCGTACTCCGTGCCGTCCTCATCGCGCTTGCGCTTGGCTTGAAACAGGCTGCCGTCCATGCCGCACAGCCCAACGCCACGTCCGCCTGCCCGATTGAGCAGTCCGACCAGATCCTTGTTGACCTTGCCGCACAAGACCATCTGTACGATATCCATCGTCTCGCGGTCGGTATAGCGCAGACCGTTGACAAACCTGGACTCCTTCCCAATCTTCTTCAGCATCGCGTTGATCTCCGGACCGCCGCCGTGGACAATCACCACGCGAACGCCGACCAGGCTCAGCAAAACGATGTCATGAATGACGGCATCCTTCAATTCTTCGTTAATCATCGCGTTGCCGCCGTACTTGACAACAACCGTCTTTCCGTAATACTTCTGTATATGCGGCAGCGCTTCAACCAGCACTTCCGCCTCGAAATGCTCTTCGTTCATGATTTCCTCCATCAGGTGCGGTAGTCTCCGTTGATCTTGACATAATCATACGTCAGGTCACAGCCATAGGCTGACGCGCACGCATTGCCCTCGGCAACGTCAATCTCAATCGTGACTTCCTTCTCCAGAAGGATCTTCTTTGCCAGCTCCTCATCAAAGTCCACACCGGCGCCCTCTTCGCAGACCGTAATACTGCCTGCATCGCTGGAGAAGCCGATCTTGACATATTCCGGACGGAACGGCGCTTTGGAATATCCCATGGCACACAGCACACGACCCCAGTTGGCATCTGCGCCAAACATCGCCGCCTTAACAAGACTGGACGCGATAACCGCCTTTGCCATGCGCTCGGCATATTCCTCGGCACGCGAATTGCTGACATTGCACACGATCAGCTTGGTTGCGCCCTCGCCGTCCGCTGCCATCTTCTTTGCCAGCGTCAGCGCCACAAACGTCAGCGCCTCCACAAATACCTGATAATCGGTGTTCTCCCACTCGATCATCTCGTTGCCCGCCTTGCCGTTGGCAAGAATGACACAGGTATCGTTGGTCGAAGTATCTCCGTCCACCGAAATGCAGTTGAACGTCTTATCGACAACCGCACACAGCGCATGGCGAAGCAGACTCGGCGTAATAGCACAGTCCGTCGTGATATAGCCCAGCATCG
Source organism: bacterium (assembly GCA_963595115.1). GTDB lineage: Bacteria > Bacillota > Clostridia > Oscillospirales > Butyricicoccaceae > Butyricicoccus_A. Next base: position 1,295 of record CAVBHI010000150.1, on the reverse strand, counting down.
TGCCCATATTCGGATGAATCATACCGGAACCCTTGGAGATGCCGCCCATGCGGCAGTTCTTGCCGCCGCAGGTGAATTCCACTGCTACGGTCTTTTCGACGGTATCCGTCGTCATAATCGCCTGATTCGCCGCCTGTGAGCCGTCGATGCTCAGCATCTGCGCCGCCTGCTTCATGCTGCCCTCAATCGCCTCGATATTCAGACGCTGACCGATGACACCAGTCGAGCTGGGCAGAACCAGACGCTCTTCCACGCCCAGCGCCTTTGCCGCCGCCTGTGCCATTCGGCGCGCATTTTCCATGCCCTCCGGTGCGCACGCGTTGGCGTTGCCGGAGTTTGCGACAATCACTTGTGCAATGCCATCCTCCAGATGCTCCATATCCACATAAATCGGCGCTGCCTTGACGCGGTTATTGGTAAAGGTTGCTGCCGCCGCGCACTCACAGTCGCTGGCAATCAGCGCCAGATCATTTTTTGTCGTTCCCGGCTTCACGCCACAGTGGATGCCGGATGCGCGGAATCCCTGTGCCGCGCAAACGCCGCCTTCAATCAATTTCATGCCGTTTGTTCCTTTCTCCGCTCCCGCGCGTCCTGCACGAAAGCGCACCGTTAGATCGTCAAGCCCGTCGTTTCCTCAAAACCGAGCATGATATTCATATTCTGTACTGCCGCACCGGATGCGCCCTTGCCCAGATTATCAAACAGAGCGGTGACGATGGTCTGCTCCTCGTGTCCGCAGACGATCAGCGACAGGCTATCGCGTCCCGCCATCGTACTGGCGTAAATCACCGGCTCTTCTCCGCCGAACGGAGCGACCGTGACCAGCTGCTGTCCCTCATAGTGCTTGCACAACGCCGCATGAATATCCTGCGCCGTCGGCTGACCCGGAAGACTCTTATTGTGCAGCATAATCGTCGATGCCATGCCCTTATAAAAATCGCCGAGGATCGGGACGAATACCGGCGCAATCTCCAGCCCGCAGACGTGTACCATCTCCGGCAGATGCTTGTGGTGCAGCGTTGTGCCATAGATACGGTGGGATTCATGGCGCGGGTCACGGTTTTCGTCCTCATACTCCGCAATCAGCTTTTTTCCACCGCCGGAGTAGCCCGTCAACGACGAGCAGGTTAGCGGATAGCCCGCCGGAACAAGCCCCGCCTTGACCAGCGGATACACGGAGGAGATAAAGCCCGATGCATGGCAGCCCGGATTGGCAACCCGTTTGGATGCGGCAATTGCCTCACGGTGCGCCTGCGACAGCTCCGCAAAGCCGTAGTCCCAGTCCGGATTGGTGC
>CAVBHI010000149.1:0-3403 GCA_963595115.1 bacterium | reverse complement strand
GTATGCTGCCGTCTGCTTCTATGGGGGAGACATCTCTTGGCATGTATGAGCCGATTCACGGTTCAGCACCGGACATCGCCGGAAAGGGCATTGCAAACCCGATTGCAACCATCCTGTCCACGGCGATGATGATGCGCTATTCGTTCAACCTGCCGGAAGAGGCGGCTGCAATTGAAGCTGCCTGTGAGAAAGCGCTGAACGATGGACACCGCACCGCTGATATTGCCAAAGCGGATGAAACGATTTTGTCCACTTCTGAGATGGGCGAAATCATTCGTCAAAATCTGAAGGCTTAATTTTATATTAGCATGAAAGAAATCCGTAAGCACTCACAGCTTGCGGATTTCTTTTTCCGAAGCTGCACGTGCTGTCGCTATTTTGCAATGCACCGTGTGTACAAACGATACGTCCAACACAGTGCCGTTTTCTCCCAAATACTTTGGATATTTCGTTCTTTTTGCATCATATTTTTTGCGCACAAGCACAGTCTTCCCATGATTTTGCTCGGTTTTTCTCTCGCCGACAACAAAGAATCTGAGCAAAATTCACATGAGTTTATGCACACCGCGCAGCAGGCTTGTTTCTTATAATGGAAAGTAAAGAATCATGCCGGCGGGGAAAATGCGAATGGAACAGGAAAAGAAATTCTCGACCGGTAATCTCTGAGGAAAGGAAAAGCAGTTATGGCAAACAGAACATTTAATAAAATACTGGTTGCAAACCGCGGCGAGATTGCACTGCGTATTTTCCGCGCCTGCTACGATCTCGACATCCGTACAGTTGCGATTTATTCGCAAGAGGATACCTATAGCCTGTACCGTACCCGTGCAGACGAGGCTTATCTGATCGGTCAGAACAAAAGTCCGCTGGCTGCGTATCTGGATATTCCATCGATTATTGATCTGGCAAAGCGCCGCGATGTCGATGCAATTCATCCGGGCTATGGCTTCCTGTCGGAAAACGCAGACTTTGCTCGTGCCTGCGAGCAGGCCGGCATTGCCTTTATCGGCCCGAACTCTACTATTCTGGATCAGATGGGCGATAAGCTGACCGCAAAGACCATTGCGAATGCGTGCGGCGTTCCGACTATTCCGGGTTCTCCGCGCCCGATCACCAGCACGGAGGATGCACTGGAGCTGGCAGAGGAGTATGGCTATCCGGTTCTGCTGAAGGCAGCCGGCGGCGGCGGCGGACGCGGTATGCGCCGTTGTGACAATCCGGATGATATTCGCGTCAATTATCCGCTGGTAAAGAGCGAAGCGATCAAGGCGTTCGGCAACGATGATATCTTCGTCGAAAAGTTCCTTGTAGAACCTAAGCACATTGAGGTTCAGGTCTTGGGCGATGAGCACGGCAATATTGTCCATCTGTTCGAGCGAGACTGCTCTTTGCAGCGTCGCTACCAGAAGGTCGTTGAGTTTGCTCCGGCATGGACGGTTTCCGAACCGGTTCGTATGAAGCTGTACAGCGATGCCATCAAGATTGCCCGTCATGTCGGCTATGTTTCTGCCGGTACGGTCGAGTTCCTTGTGGATCGCGACGAGAACTACTACTTCATCGAAATGAACCCGCGTATTCAGGTTGAACACACTGTTACCGAGGAATTGACAGGTATCGACCTCGTTCGTTCTCAGATTTTGATTGCCGAAGGTTATTCTCTCTCCGACCAGGCAATCGGTATCACCAAGCAGTCCGACATCACGGCGCGCGGCTATGCAATGCAGTGCCGTATTACGACAGAAGATCCGAAGAACAACTTCCTTCCGGATACCGGACGTATTACCGCATACCGCTCGACCGGTGGCAACGGCGTTCGTCTGGACGGCAGCAATTGCTACACCGGCGCAATCATCTCTCCTTACTATGATTCCCTGCTGGTTAAGATTACCTGCCATGATTCCACCTTCCGCGGTCTGTGCTTTAAGGCGCTGCGCGCCCTCAGTGAAGAGCATATTCGCGGCGTAAAGACTAACATCCCGTTTATCAGCAACATCCTGCACCATCCGACCTTCTTGAGCGGTAAGTGTCACACAAAGTTTATTGATGAGACGCCGGAGCTGTTTGATTTTCAGGAAAGCCGTGACCGTGCAACCAAGCTGCTGCGCTACATTGCTGACATTCAGGTTTCCAATCCGTCGGCAGAACGTGAGCAGTATGACATCCCGCGCTTCCCGAAATTCGAGAACTCTCCTCCGCGCTGCTCCGGTCTAAAGCAGCTGCTCGATATTCAGGGTCCGGAAGGTGTCAAGAATTATATTCTGGATCAAAAGCGTTTGCTTATCACGGATACTACCATGCGTGATGCGCATCAGTCTCTGTTGTCCACCCGTATGCGTACTCGTGATATGCTCAAGGGTGCAGAGGGTACGGCAGAGATCCTCAATGACTGTTTCTCCTTAGAGTGCTGGGGCGGTGCAACATTTGACACGGCATATCGTTTCTTATACGAGTCCCCGTGGGAACGTTTGGAAATGCTGCGTGAAAAGATTCCGAATATCCCACTGCAAATGCTGCTGCGCGGCTCCAGCCTTGTCGGCTACGCAAACTATCCGGATAATCTGGTTCGCGCTTTCGTCAGGGAAGCAGCAAATACCGGTATTGACGTATTCCGCGTATTCGACTCACTGAACTGGCTTCCGGGTATGGAAATTGCCATGGATGAGGTTCTGAATCAAGGCAAGATCTGCGAAGCAACCATGTGCTATACGGGCGATATTCTTGATCCGTCGCGCGAAAAGTACAGCTTGGACTATTATGTCCGACTGGCAAAGGAAATTGAGCGTCGCGGCGCACACATTCTGTGCATCAAGGATATGGCAGGACTGCTCAAGCCGTATGCGGCGAAACGTCTTATCAGCGTCCTGAAGCAGGAGGTTGGTCTGCCAATCCATCTGCACACGCACGACACATCGGGAAATCAGGTTGCTGCTCTCCTCATGGCAGCCGAAGCCGGTGTCGATATTGTGGATACTGCCATAGACTCGCTGTCTTCTATGACAAGCCAGCCGTCGATGAATGCCGTTGTCACCGCACTTCAAGGCTCTGAGCGCGATACCGGCTTGGATCCGGAGCGCCTGAATGAACTGAGCCAGTATTGGGCTGATGTCCGTCTCCGCTACAAGTCATTTGATCGCGGCGTTAAAGCGCCGTCCGCCGAGATTTATCGCTACGAAATGCCTGGCGGTCAGTATACCAACCTCAAATCGCAGGTTACTGCCGTTGGTTTGGGCGATCGTTTTGAAGCAGTTCGTGAGATGTACGTCACGGTAAACCAGATGCTCGGCGATATCATCAAGGTAACGCCGTCCTCCAAGATGGTCGGCGATATGGCGATCTTCATGGTACAGAACAACCTGACTCCGGAGAACATTCTGGAGAAGGGCGAAGCGCTCACCTTCCCGGA
>CAVBHI010000148.1:0-4297 GCA_963595115.1 bacterium | reverse complement strand
TGATATATCTTCGTCTGTTTTTTGAATTTTTCCGCACGGGACTGTTCGCGGTCGGCGGCGGTCTGGCGACATTGCCGTTCCTGCATGATATGTCCATCCGCACCGGTTGGTTTTCGCAGGCACAGCTGTCGGATATGATTGCGGTATCCGAATCCACGCCCGGACCGATGGGCGTGAATATGGCGACCTATGTCGGCTTCACCACCGCCGGCATTCCGGGGGCGCTGTGCGCGACCATCGGGCTGATTGCGCCGTCGATTATCGTTATCCTGCTTATTGCGGTGTCGCTCAAGGCGTTTCGTGACAATCCGTATGTCGAAGCTGCATTTTACGGCTTGCGACCGGCATCCACCGGTCTGATTGCGGCATCCGGCGTATCCGTGCTGGTCATGGCGCTCTGGAACAGCGGTGCGAACACCGTGCTCTCCGGCATCAAAGGCAAGGGTGTTGTGCTGTTTGTCGTTCTGCTCCTCCTGACGCGCTGGTGTCCCAAGGTCAAAGACCTGCATCCGATTGTATTCATTGTTGCATCGGCGGCTGTGGGAATTGTATGTCAGTTCGCGTAAATCATAAGGTTTTCTTTCTCAGCAGACAGAAACGATTCTGCGTCAATCGTTGGAGTATAGAAAAACAGGATAGACAGCGCCAGTTTTTTCTGGCGCTGTTTTCATGAAAAGACAGGAAGAATGCGATTGCGAAAACGAGAAGCTTATGCGGCTGCCGGACAGCGATAAGGGCAAAAAAGCAGGGGAAACCGGTGCGGTTTCCCCTGCGATATGTTGTAGGATTGCAGAAATTACTTTCTCTCCAGAACCTTCTTGACGTTTGCGATGATTTCCTCTGCGGTCAGCTTGTAAGCCTCCTGCAGGAAGGACTGAGCGCCTACCTGACCAAACTGGTCATGTACGCCAACCATCTCAACCGGAGTCGGGCACTTTGCAGACAGTACGCGTGCAACAGCAGAACCCAGACCGCAGGTGCAGTTGTGGTTCTCTGCGGTTACGATTGCGCCGGTCTCCTTGGCAGCCTTGACGATCAGATCCTCGTCGATCGGCTTCCAGGTGAACATGTCGATAACGCGGATGGAAATGCCTTCTGCCGCCAGCGCTTCGTAAGCCTTCAGCGCCTCATCGACCATAATGCCGGAAGCGATAACGGTAGCAACGTCCTTGTCGGATTCCTTCAGGGTGTTGCCCTTGCCGATTTCAAACTTGGAGTCATCGCCGTATACCTGAATGACGCCCTTGCGGATCATACGCATGTAGGACAGTCTGCCCTCAACCTGCGTCAGCTGCTTGGTCAGCTCATGAACCGCGGTGTAGTCTGCCGGATCAATAACGATGGAATCCGGAACAGCCAGATACAGCGCGCAGTCCTCAAACGGCATATGGGTGCCGCCGTTGTATGCTGCACAAACGCCCGGGTCAGAGCCCAGAACCTTAACGCCCAGCTTTGCATATGCCGCAGACATGAATGCCTGGTCAAATGCGCGGCGGGAGGAGAAGCAGCCAAAGGAGTGCATCCAAACCTTCTTGCCCGTAGCGGTCAGACCAGCTGCAACGCCCATAGCGTTTGCCTCTGCAATACCAGCATTGATGGTCTGGTTCGGGAACTCCTTTGCCAGCTTGCCGGTGTTAATGCAGTTATACAGATCCGTGTCCACGTGCATAACGGTCGGATCTGCCTTCATCAGCTCCAGCATTGCGGTAACGTAACCGTCACGGCAGTTGCGGGAGTCCTTCTCATGCTTGCCAATTAACGTAAAACTCATTTCGCGTGCCCTCCTTTACTTTGCAGCCCGGACAGCAGCAAGCTCTGCTTCTGCTGCATCAATGGCTTCCTTCCACTGCTCCGGAGTCGGCTGCGAGCTGTGTGCACCGGTAGACTCCGCAAAGGTAGCGCCCTTGCCCTTGATGGTGTTCAGGATGATTGCCGTCGGCTGACCCTTGGTCGCATAGGCATTCTGAACGGCATCATAAATCTGCTCTACGTCATTGCCGTCTGCACACTCGACAACATTCCAGCCGAATGCGTCAAACTTTGCGCCGAGACCCTTGCCGTGAGACATGATGTCATCGACAGCGCCGTCGAGCTGACGCTTGTTGCTGTCTACAAAGCAAACGAGGTTGTCCAGCTTGTAATGAGCGGCAAACTGTGCTGCCTCCCAAACCTGACCTTCGTCGCATTCGCCGTCACCAACGAATACAAAGACATGGTTGCTGCGACCATCCAGCTTGTTGCCCAACGCCGCGCCGGTTGCGGTGGACATGCCCTGACCCAGAGAGCCAGTGGTCAGGTCAACGCCCGGAGTCTTGGTGCGGTCGGTATGAGACGGGAAGTTGGTTCCCGGCTGGTTCAGAGTACGGGTCAGCTCCAGATCATAGTAGCCCTTCAGACCGAGCGTCGCATAAGCGCACGGACCTGCATGTCCCTTGGACAGAACACACCAGTCACGGTCTTCCCAACGCGGATTCTTCGGGTCAATGTTCATTACGTCGCCGTACAGAACTGCCATCGCGTCCGCAATCGACATGGAACCACCGACGTGGCCAAAGCCGAGCGCACCAATGGTCTTCAGCGTCTCAACACGGATTTCTGCTGCGAATTCCTTGAGCGCCTGCATCTTTTCTGCTTTCTGCATTGAATACACCTACCTATTCCTATTTCTTATTGCATGTCGCAAACCTGCGGAGACTTCTCGCACCTCCGCTCTTTATCATATTTTAACATCTTTATGGGTACATTTCAATGCCAAACTGCACATTTTCCCACCAAATTTTCCCCAACTTCTGTTCTTGTATACCCATGACACTGGTCGGTCTTGGGTATTTTCCAAATCAGCTTGTAATTTCGTGGTTAAATTTGTTTGTTTTCTATTCCTTTTTTTCATTATTTTTGATACAATGTTTATAACATTTTGTTTTTTATACTGAACAGGCGGAACAGCTGTCTCTTTTCACAGGGACGTATCACTCTTAGGAAAGGATCCTACATAATGAAAATCAGCAGACTGAACGCAATTGAGGAATATGTTCTGACGAACCGAACGGTCGGCATCGACGAACTGTGTCAGGTCTTTCAGGTCTCCAAGAACACCATTCGGCGCGACCTGAGCGAACTGGAAAACCGCGGCCGCATCACAAAGGTGTATGGCGGCGTCACTGCGGTCATTCAGGATGACGTCACGCCGCTTCCGATTCGTTCCAGCATCAATCCGGATGGTAAGGAGCACATCGGTGCGCTTGCTTCCCAGCTAGTTTCTGACGGCGATTCGATTTTCATCGACTCCGGCTCTACCGCCGTATGTCTGCTGCGTCACCTGGCGGAACGACGCAACGTCACGGTTATCACCCATTCGCTGACGGCGATGATTGAAGCTGCCAAATACGAAAATCTCCGCTTGATTTCGCTGGGTGGACAGTATCAGTCCTCCACCAGCTCGTTTGTGGGCATCTCTGCCCTCAGCTCGCTGTCGGATATCCGCATCAACAAGGCGTTTATGGGCGCAACCGGTGTCACCATTGAGTCCGGTATGAGCAATACCACCTTTTTGGAGGCGGAAATCAAGCGCACGGTGGTGTCGCATTCCTCCCATATCATCCTGCTGGCGGATCACACTAAGCTGGGACGGGAGGCGACGATCTCGTTCTGCCGCCTGCAAGGTCTGTATGCGCTGGTGACCGATCAGGTCTTGCCGGAAAAATTCTCGGAATTCTGTCAGGCGCACTCCATTCTTGTGCGCCATCCGGAGAAGTAATTTCTTTCTTCGGATATCCTGCTCGTCCGCCGCTTCCCCGTATGGATGCCGCAGACGTTTGCTTTGCTGCCGACGCGGCGAAGGATGCAACCGGCATTGGTATCCGGGCATAGGCTCGAAGGTATGGAACTCTTTTTGGAGTTTTTCTGTGTTCTTCCAGTGAATTTTTGGGCAAGTGATTGAAAAGAAAATCGGCTCATGCTATAATGTAAGCAAGAATGCAATCGTATTTATTGTTTGCTTTGTTTTGATTGGATCTGCCGTCTGGGAGAGGCGGCATCCACGAGAAAGGTGTGTTTATTATGTACATGGATAAGGATGTCCAGCGCGGCTATAATGAATATCTGCGTCTGGAGGAAGGTCCTGGCAAGGACGGCATGATGGACGTCGCTCTGTTGGTCATGGAGGCTGGAGACTCCTACACCATCGAGGAGGCGGACAAGGAAGTCGCCTGTCTGCTGTTTGACGGCGATGTAACCATGCAGTGGGATGACCAGAGCGTAGATATGGCTCGCCCGAATCCGTTTGATTACAACCCGT
>CAVBHI010000147.1:0-2055 GCA_963595115.1 bacterium | reverse complement strand
GGAGGCAATGCGGCGCGGTATGTCGGAGCGGGATGCAGAGTGCATTGCCCCTGACCGAGGAGAAGAGCCGCGCTGGGAGGATGCACGGACGCAGGACGACACGATGGTCACGGTGCTGCTGCGCATGGAGCGCGTGGAGGACGGAATTGCCTTTGTCAAAACGACGCGCAATGCGGTGATTATGCCGGAAATCGTTGTGCCATATCGGTATTACCCGGTATCGTATATGAGCTGGGAGCGGGTGAAGAACAGCTTTCACGGCGCGTCGCCGCTGACGGAGGCGATTCCGAATCAGATTGCAATTAACAAGCTGTACTCGATGTACGTACAGTGCGTAAAGCACGTGGCATTTCCAAAGATCATTTATGACATGACGCGTTTCCCCAATGGATATTCGTCGGATGTGGGAAAAGCGATTGGAATGCGGGGAAATCCGTCCGAGGCGATTATCACAGCGTTTCAGGCACCCAATATCTCGTCGGAGGTCATGACGCTGATTCAGCAGATGATTGAGGACACGATGGAGCTGATGGGCGCTTCTGACGCCGCGCTTGGTAACGTCAAGCCGGACAACACGTCGGCGATTGTCACGGTACAGCAGGCGACGATTGCGCCGCTGGAGCTGGTGAAGATGGAATTTTACCGTTTTGTTGAGGATACGGTGCGTGTCTGTGTCGATTTGATGCGGGTGCACTACGGTGCGCGGCAGGTACAGGTGACGGAGGACGACGGAACGGAACGTGAGGTTCGATTTGATTTTCAAACGCTGGATGAACCGACGCTGGAGATGAACGTGGATGTCGGCTCGGCGGCGTACTGGGCGGAGACCATGCAGACGACGACCAACGACAATCTGTTGGAGCGTGGTATTATCACGGATCCGGTGCTGTATGTGGAGAACATTCCGGACAGCCAGATTCGCGGAAAATCACGGCTGCTGCGTGCGCTGAAGCGGCAGAAGGAGCAGGGAGAATGGACGCAGGAAGAGTGGAACACACAAGGAGGAACGACAAATGAAGCAGAATGAAAACCCGATGACACCGGAGACCGGTTTGGTGGATTCGGATGAGCCGATGTATCCGGTGACGGTGGACGGCGAGACGATGGAGCTGACGCTGGAACAGCTGATTGCGGCGGCGGAGCAGGGACTGAGCCGGATGAACCAGCAGGCGCAGAGAGACGAGATGGGCGGAATGCCGCCGGTGGCAGGCGCGGAGAATCCGGAGATGATGCCGGAGGGAGAATCCGAGGGCTACCGTCGCTTTCAGCAGGCGTATCCGGATGTGCGTCCGACGGAGATTCCGGAACAGGTATGGGCGCAAGCCGGACAAACCGGCGATTTGCTGGAGGCATACCGCTTGCATGAGATCATGCAGCTGCGGCAGGAAATTGCCGACCTGCGCATGAACCAGAAGAACCGCGAGCGTGACGTAGGCAGTGCGCGCTCCGATGGCGAGAGTATGATTACGGATCCGATTATCCTTGCGTTGATGGGCAAGGGCTGAGAGAACCATAGATAAAGGAGGAGACAGACTATGGCAGTGAATTTAGCGACAAAATACAGCAGCCAGATTGCAGAGGTGTTTACGGCGGGATCGTTCGTCAAGGGAAAGACTTCGACCTCGTTTGACCTGACGGGCGTTAAGACGCTGAAGGTATACACCCCGATTACCGTGCCGGAGGTAGACTACACCCGTGAGGGCACAAGTCGTTATGGTACGGTGACGGAGATGCAGGATATTGTGCAGGAGCTGAAGATGACGCAGGACAAGGCGTTCACACTGACGATTGATAAGGGAAACCATCTGGATCAGAATATGACGAAGAAGGCGGCGGACATGCTGCGCCTGCAGATCAACGAGCAGTCCACACCGGCGGCAGACAAGTATGCGTTGAAGCGCTTTGTGACGATGGCAGGAACAATTGAAACGCTCTCCGCCGCGCCGACGAAGGACACGATTGTGGAGCTGATTTCGACCGGCGCACAGACACTGGATGATAATCTGGTACCGGACGGTGATCGCTATGTCTATGTGCCTCACTCGGCACATAGAC
>CAVBHI010000146.1:0-7224 GCA_963595115.1 bacterium | reverse complement strand
GTGGCGGTCTATCTGGTGCTGGCGTGGGGACTGGCTTCCACGGTATCCGAGGGACAGACCAACAATGTCTACGGCACGGATGGCAAGCCGGTGCAAACGCCGAAGAAAACGGTTTCTCTGCGCCGAATCCTTGGGATGGTATTTGCTGTGGGCGCTGCGGTGTACCTGCTGTGCACGCTGCTCTCCAGCCCGCTGTTTCAGGCGAGAAATTACGCGTCGATTATTCAGGATTCTATGGCGACGAAGGAAATCGAGGAATATACGCCGACCATTGACAATGTGCCGCTGCTCGACCGCGACAGCGCGGAGCGTCTGGCGCAGCGTGCGCTGGGCAATCTGGTGGACGAGGTATCGCAGTTTGTGCTGTGGGACAGCAACCAAGTTACCGTCAATGGTGCGCCGGTGCGCACGCAGCCGCTGGGATATGACGGCGCAATCAAATGGTTTCTCAACCGCAAGGTTGGCATTCCGGCGTACATTACGGTAGATATGAAGAGCCAGAACACGAAGATCGTCCGTTTGAAGGAAGGAATGCGCTATTCGCCGAGCGCGTATCTGAACGATCGTCTGGAACGCCACCTGCGCTTTTGTTATCCGACGGCGATGTTTGGTGACTACAAGTTTGAGCTCGACGAGGATGGCAATCCGTACTGGGTGATTCCGGTGCTGCGTCATCGCATCATGCTGCTGTCGGGCACCGACGTCAAGGGTGTTGTCACCTGCAACCCCACGACGGGAGAAACCGCATACTATCCGCTGGGAGAAATTCCGGACTGGATTGACAATGTGTACAGCGCGGATTTGATTATGCAGCAATACAATTGGTATGGACGATACCACAATGGGTTTATCAACTCCATTATTGGACAAAAGGGCTGCGTTAAGACCACCGAGGGATACAACTATATTCCAAAGGGAAATGACGTGTATTGCTACACCGGTGTGACCAGCGTGGTCAGTGATGACAGTAACATCGGCTTTATTTTCTCAGATTTGCGCACGCGGGAGACGGAGTACTACGAAATTGCGGGCGCGGAGGAGTTTTCCGCTATGAGTAGTGCGGAAGGTCTGGTACAGAATCTGAAATATCAGGCGACCTTCCCGTTGCTGCTGAACATTCACGACCAGCCGACCTACACCGTTGCGCTCAAGGATGACGCGGGACTGGTGAAGATGTACGGAATGGTCAATATGGCGCAGTATCAGGACGTTGTGACGGGCAAGACCATCAAGGAATGCCTTGCCAACTACGAAAAGCTACTGGTGGATGACGGTATCATTCAACCGGAGGAGCAGGAGGCGACGACTGCCAATGAGGTCGAGGGCAAGATTACGGATCTGCGTTCGGCAGTGCGTGATGGCACGACGTATTATTACCTCAAGTTGGATGACGAAAAGACGTATTATTCGCTGAATGCCTCAGACGATGAGTCGGCGGTGCTGCTCAATGTGGGCGACACGGTTCAGCTGGTGGTCAACGATAGCAAGGGTAAGATTTTGGCGGCGACACGGAAGGACTGACAAGCTCCTGCTTTTCCGATTCGCAGGTTGCTCTCAAAGGAATGGTATCGTTCCGGCGATGCGGTGGCAGGTGAGAATCGGCAAACTCGCGTATGTTTGCCCGCTTTGTTCTGTTGAACAGACATAATTGGTACGCTTTTCCCCGGAATATGGAATGTTTTCCTGCGAATCGCTGCATTTTCCAAACCAATTTGCCGTTCAACTGCTGCTACACCCTTTTGGGGTTTTTTGTATTATCCTTTCCGCTGTCACTAACACTAAATAATTACGGCTAATAACATCTGATTATTTGCACAAATATTTTGCCGCGTATATGATATATTTATAAAAACGTACAAATGGTGCTCCATTTGTGCAAACAATCCGACCTCATATACAAGGAGTGAGAAACTTGGCAAACTTAATGTTAGTCGGCTTCGTCGGCGCTGCCATCGCCCTGATTTTCGCACTGTATCAGCGCGGAAAGGTCATGCAGTATTCCGAAGGAACAGACAAAATGCAGAAGATCGCTGCCTCCATACGGGAGGGCGCAAATGCGTATCTGAAGCATCAGTACACGACCGTTGCAAAGGTCTTTATCGTCGTGTTTATCATCCTGCTCATACTTGCCTTTGGCGGTATGCTGAGCATCTTTACCCCGTTTGCTTTTCTGACCGGCGGCATCTGGTCCATGATTGCGGGTCTGATGGGCATGAAGATTGCAACCAACGCCAACGCCCGCACCGCTTATGCTGCGTCGGAGAGTCTGAATAAGGGTCTCCGTGTCGCGTTCTCTTCCGGCTCGGTTATGGGCTTTACCGTCGTTGGTCTGGGTCTGCTGGACATCACGATCTGGTTCTCTCTGCTGTTCTTTGTCTTTGGCAAGACCGATCCGCTGACCGTCGGCAACATCATGGTTATGAACGGCATGGGCGCTTCGTTTATGGCGCTGTTTGCCCGCGTCGGCGGCGGTATCTACACCAAGGCGGCGGATGTCGGCGCGGATCTGGTCGGCAAGGTTGAGGCAGGCATTCCGGAGGATGACCCGCGAAATCCGGCTACCATTGCCGATAACGTCGGTGACAACGTCGGTGACGTTGCCGGTATGGGCGCTGACCTGTATGAGTCCTATGTCGGCTCGATTCTCGCGACCTTCGCATTGGGCGCTGCCGCCGGATACGGCTTCAAGGGCATGGTTCTTCCGGTTCTTTTGGCGGTATGCGGTATCGTATGCTCCATTTTCTCGTCCTTCCTTGTCAAAACCAAGGAAAACGCAACGCAGGCATCGCTGCTTACCAGCCTGCGCACCGGCACGTACACCGCAGCCGTTCTCTCCGCTGTCTGTGCTGCTATTCTGTGTTTCCTGATTCTTGACACCAATAAGCTGGGCGTATTCATTGCCATTCTCTGCGGTCTGGTAGGCGGCTCGGCAATCGGCTACTTTACCGAATACTATACCTCGGATACCTATAAGCCGACACAGAAGCTGGCGGACGCTTCGGAAACCGGCTCGGCTACCATCATCATTGGCGGTATCTCCCTTGGCATGAAGTCAACGATGGCGCCGATTCTGATCGTCGCAGTCGCGGTCGTTATCTCCTTCTATGCGTCGGGCGGCACGACAAATTATGAAATGGGTCTGTACGGCATTGGCATCGCCGCCGTTGGTATGCTGTCTACGCTTGGCATCACGTTGGCAACCGATGCATACGGTCCGGTTGCGGACAATGCCGGTGGCATCGCGGAGATGTCCGGTCTGCCGGATGAGGTTCGTGAGCGCACGGATGCACTGGATTCTCTGGGCAACACCACAGCGGCAACCGGCAAGGGCTTTGCCATTGGCTCGGCTTCGCTGACCGCACTGGCGTTGCTGGTATCGTACATCAACATTGCGGATGCCAAGCTGGTGGAAGCCGGTAAGGAAACGATGGATTTGGCGCTGTCCAATCCGTCCATTCTGGTCGGTCTGTTTATCGGCGCGATGCTGACTATGGTATTCTCCGCCTTCACGATGAGTGCAGTGCAGACGGCGGCACAGTCCATCGTTGTTGAGGTTCGCCGTCAGTTCAAGGAAATTGCCGGTATTATGGAATATAAGGCAGATCCGGATTACGCAAGCTGTGTTTCCCTCTGCACAAAGGGTGCGTTGCGTGAGATGGTTGCTCCGGCGCTGCTGGCAATCATCGTCCCGATTGCGACCGGTCTGATTCTCGGTCCGTGCGGCGTTGTCGGTCTGCTGGGCGGCGTATCAGTCTGCGGATTTGCTATGGCGGTCTTTATGTCTAACGCAGGCGGCGCATGGGACAATGCGAAGAAGTATATTGAGGCAGGGCATCACGGCGGCAAGGGCAGCGACTGTCATAAGGCGGCGGTTGTCGGCGATACCGTCGGCGATCCGTTCAAGGATACCTCCGGTCCGTCTCTGAACATCCTGATCAAGCTGTGCTCCACGGTTTCGATTGTATTCTCCGGCTTGGTGGTCGCATTTAATCTGATCGGTCTGATGTAAGTATCAGCAAAATTGTAATTGTCTTTTTTGGGGACTGTGGCAAGCGCCGCAGTCCCCTTTCACCAGCCTGAAACACCAGACCGGCTGCTTCGAAGATTTCCTTTGTCTCCCATTTTTCGCCGCTTCTGTGCTTGACTTTCTGTGCATTCTGCTGTATACTTTCGGTAATGATAGAAGATTACTGGGCACTAGGTACAGACAAAAGGAGGGTTTGTTTATGTTGCCAAATACGATTATCACGATCAGCCGGCAGTACGGCAGCCAGGGACATGATGTCGGTGTTCAACTCGCCAACCGTCTTGGTATTCCATTCTTCGACCGCAGCATTATCGCGATGGCTTCTAAGGAAAGCGGCTTCAGCGAAAAGCTGTTCGATTCCCTTGATAAGCGTTCTACCAGCAGCCTGCTGTATTCGCTGGCTACATTTGGCTCTGTTGGCATGAACGGTCTTTCTCTCTCGGATCAGCTGTATATTGTTCAGCGCGATGTCATTCGCAAGCTCGCTTCGGATGGCTCGTGTGTTATGATCGGTCGTGCCGCCAGCCATGTCCTGCGCGATCTGCCGGAGGTCTACAGCTTCTTCATCTCGGCTCCCATTGAGATGCGCATGGAGCATGCTTCCAAAGATCCGGCGGTTAAAAAGGTCACAAAGGATGCCGTTGTGCGCATGGACAAGCAGCGTGCGTCGTTCTATAATTACTACTCCGGCAAACGCTGGGGTGATGCGCAGAACTATGATCTGTGCTTAAATACCGGACGGCTGCCGGTGGACAAGTGTGTGGATACCATTATCTCGTACATCGAGACGGTGCAGGCGCTTGGCACGCAGACGACCAAGATTGCGGACGATGACACGCCGAATGAATAAGTGAGTGTATTTTTATGGGGCTGACCATCGTGTCAGCTCCATTTATTTGACAAAAGGCAATTTGCTTGCGGCAGCCGTGCGGGTGCTGTTGTCCTTCACACGCAGCCTTATAGAAATTCCGGTATTCCTTCATTGACATTGTTCCTATGATTCGGTATACTATCACTAGAGCATATCAGAAACATTGAGCGGATTGGCGATTTCTGCAAAGCAGCGCGGTGTCATTGATGCAGGAGACTTGTATGTCATACCGGCTTCGTCGCGCTACGTTGGGAATGACTTGGTCTTTTTCTGGTTTTTGATGGTGTCTGGACAAGAGAATTTGACTCATCGGAGGACGTATGATCCCAATCATATCGTTGGAGAAGATGTCGAGTGGGCTCGGTTATTGTGAGATAATCGAGCTCTATTTTTATCAAAAGAAGGGGGAATATTCTTCTATGCGGATTCAATTATCCGATCACTTTACGTTTTCAAAGCTGCTGCGTTTTTCCGTGCCATCTATCTGCATGATGGTTGTGACGTCGATTTACGGCGTTGTGGATGGCATTTTCGTGTCTAACATTGTCGGCAGCGACGCGTTTGCCTCGGTCAACCTGATTTATCCCGTGCTGATGATTCTCGGTTCACTGGGCTTTATGGTCGGTACGGGCGGCAGTGCGCTGGTATCCAAGACGTTGGGACAGGGAAAGCCGGAGCGCGCCAACGCGTATTTTTCCATGTTGATTTTCTTTACCATCATCATGGGCGTATTACTCGCTATACTGGGCTTTGTCTTTATCCGTCCCATTTCTCAGCTGCTGGGCGCAGAGGGGGAGATTTTGGAGGGCTGTGTGGTTTATGGTCGCGTCCTGTTGGTCAGCCTGACGGCCTTTATGCTGCAAAATGCCTTTGCGACCTTTGTGGTCGTTGAGGGAAAGCCAAGAATGGGACTTATCGTGTCGATTTCTGCCGGCGTGTGCAATCTGGTCGGTGACTTTTTGTTGATTTATGTGTTCCGGCTTGGGCTGTTTGGCGCAGCAGTTGCTACTGCGGTCAGCGAATTTGCCGGTGGTCTGATTCCGCTGTGCTATTTCGTGTTCAGCAAGCGCTCGAACCTCAAGCTGCGCAAGACTCGCCTTGAATTTAAGCCGATTCTCAAAGCCTGTACCAACGGCTCATCCGAAATGCTGTCCAACATCTCTATGTCGCTGGTTAATATTCTGTATAATTTCCAGCTGATGAAAATGATTGGAGCGGACGGTGTTGTCGCTTACGGCATTATCATGTATCTGTCGTTTGTGTTTGTCTCCTCCTTTCTCGGCTACTCCATCGGAACTGCGCCGATTGTCGGCTTCCACTACGGTGCGATGCATCCGGACGAGCTGAACAATTTGCTGAAAAAGAGTGTGTTCATTATCGGTGTCGCCGGTGTTTCCATGGCTGCGCTGGCACATGCGCTGTCCGGTGTCCTTGCCGGAATCTTTGTCAGCTATGATGCGGAATTGATGGCGCTGACAAAACATGCGATTGGCATTTACTCGCTGTCCTACCTGTTCAGCGGCTTTGCCATCTACGCCTCCAACTTCTTTACGGCGTTGAACAACGGCTTAATTTCAGCGGTCATTTCGTTCCTCCGGACGCTGGTGTTTGAGGTCATCATGGTCATGACACTGCCGCTGTTCTTCGGCATTGACGGTATCTGGTCCGCCGTTGTTATCGCGGATATTTTCGCCGTCTTTGTTGCCGCGGTTCTGCTGTGGGTCAACCGAAAGAAGTACGGGTATCTCTGAGACGTAAACGGAATAGACCGACCGGCATCATCGCCCTTTGTCCTGCCGAAGAGAAGCGATAAATGGCAGCGTTTTTGAAATAAGACCGGCATCCCAGTCTGTTATGGCTGAGATGCCGGTCAATTTATTTGTGTGATGTTTACTTACATTTTGCCAGCAGAGCGTTCCACTTTTCGTCAACGTACTGCTGTGCCTGCTCAATCATCCATTCATTTCCATTCTTGAAGCAGTGCTTAAAGCGACCCTGCTTGGACATGAACTCTTCAATCGGCAGCTTTTTCTTCGGCTCATAGGTCAGACGCCATTCGCCTTCAATAACCTCAAACATCGGCCACGCACAGGTGTCCACTGCCAGACGGCAGATTTCTGCCATGTCTGCGGCGTTAAAACGCCAGCCGCGCGGACACGGGCTGAGAACATTCAGAAAGGCAGCGCCCTCGGTGTAAATCGCGCGGTGCGACTTTTCGTGCAGGTCGCGGAAGTTGGTCAGGAAGGTGGACTGTGCGACATACGGCACGTTGTGCGCCGCGATGATTTCCGACAGATCCTTCTTGTTCTGCTTCTTGCCGTAGGAC
>CAVBHI010000145.1:0-2896 GCA_963595115.1 bacterium | reverse complement strand
GTTGGACCGACAACGCTGCATGTACAGCAGGCACCGCTGGGGCTGGGCAATTTCCAACTCATTGCGATACTTGTCGGACTGGCGCTGGTATTGGGTATGCAGTGGTTCAAGGAACAAAGCGAGAAGCATGGAGATTGAAATATTATCTGCTATATACAGGCAAAAACAAAGACAGCCCGAACATCATGTTCGGACTGTCTTTTTCTATGATAATTAAAGAGAATCAGGCGATTACTTGCACTTTGCGAGCAGCTTTTCCCACTTCTCGTCAACGTACTTCTGTGCTTCTTCAATCATCCACTCGTTGCCCGGCTTGAAGCAGTGCTTAAAGCGACCCTGCTTGGACATGTACTCTTCAATCGGGAGCTTCTTCTTCGGCATGTAAGTCAGATGCCATTCGCCCTCGACAACTTCGTACAGCGGCCATGCACAGGTCTCAACAGCGAGCTTGCAGATTTCTGCCATATCCTGCGCCTGGAAACGCCAGCCGCGCGGACACGGGCTCATGACGTTGAGGAAGCAAGCACCCTCGGTGTAAATTGCCTTGTGTGCCTTCTCGTGCAGATCGCGGAAGTTGCCCAGGAATGTTGTCTGTGCAGCATACGGGATGTTGTGTGCTGCCATGATTTCGGTCAGATCCTTCTTGTTCTGCTTCTTGCCGTAGGACACCTTGCCGACCGGTGTGGTGGTGGCGTCAGTGAAACGCGGGGTAGAAGAGGAACGCTGGATGCCGGTGTTCATGTATGCTTCGTTGTCGTAGCAGACATATACCATGTCATGACCGCGCTCCATCGCACCGGACAGGGACTGGAAGCCGATGTCATATGTGCCGCCGTCGCCGCCGAAAGCGATAAACTTAAAGGTATCGTCGATTTTGCCCTTGCGCTTGAGGACATTGTAGGCAGCCTCTACGCCGCCGCAGGTAGCGCCTGCGTTTTCAAACGCACAATGAATATAGCTGTCGGTATATGCGGTGTACGGATACATATAGGAGGAAACCTCCAGACAGCCGGTGGCGTTGGTAATTACCGCCTTGTCCTCCGGCTCCAGCGCACGGAGAACGGCGCGGACGGCGATACCGGCGCCGCAGCCGGCGCACAGACGATGACCGCCGACAAAGCGCTCCTTTTTGGATAACTGTTCTCTCAGATTATATGCCATGATTCTTATCCTCTCTGTCCGATGTGGCGGTAGACCTCACCGGTCTTGCCGGTGGCAATGATCTCATCCAGCTGGTCAAAAATGGTCACACAGTCCTCAACGCGGAAATCACGTCCGCCCAGACCGTAGACGTAGTTGATTGCCTTCGGGCGGGACTCCAAATCATACAGGGCGCTGCGGGTTTCTGCAAACAGCGGACCGCCAGCCGCCGAGAAGCTCTCCGCCTTGTCCATGACGGCAACCGCCTTGACACCGGACAGAGCCTGTGCGATTTCCTCAAACGGGAACGGACGGAAAACACGAACCTTCAGCATACCGACCTTGCGTCCCTGCGCGCGCAGCGCATCGACGGCGGCGCGTGCCGTACCGGCAGACGAGCCGATGATGACCATGGCGATGTCGGCATCCTCCAGCTTGTAGCTCTCAAAGAAGCCGTAATAGCGTCCGGTTTCGTCGCCAAAACGCTTGCCGACCTCAAGAATGACCTTTTTGGCGTTCTTCATCGCCTGCACCTGTGCCATTTTTGCCTCCATATAATACGGAGAAACGCCATATGGACCGACCGCCAGCGGATTTTCATGCTTGAGCAGGTAGTTTTCCGGTTGATATTCGCCGACAAAGCGCTTGACCATCTCATCGCTTTCCAGTTCAATGTTCTCCACGGCGTGCGAGGTGATAAAACCGTCCTGGCAGACCATGATCGGCAGACGGACATCCGGATTTTCGGAAATCGGCATTGCCTGAATGTAATTGTCGTAGGCTTCCTGATTGTTCTCGGCGAAAATCTGAATCCAGCCGGCATCACGCGCGCCCATCGCATCGGAATGGTCGTTGTTGATATTGATCGGACCGGTCAGCGCACGGCAAACCAGTGCGAGCGTCACTGGCAGGCGGGAGGAAGCGGCAACATACAGCAGCTCCCACATCAGCGCCAGACCACAGGACGAGGTCGCAGTGACGGCGCGCGCACCGGCAGCGGAAGCGCCGATGCAGGTGGAAAGGGAGGAGTGCTCGGACTCTACGGTGACATATTCGGTGTCAACCTCTCCGTTGGCGACATACTGTGCAAAATACTGCGGGATTTCGGTGGACGGCGTGATGGGGAATGCACCCATGACATCCGGATTGATTTGCTTCATGGCATAGGCAACGGCTTCGTTGCCGGAGAGTCTATCGCGAATCGACATGATTATGCTTCCTCCTTTCCGAATGAGATGGCTTGGAACGGACATACCTTATAACAGATGCCGCAGCCCTTACAGTGGTCAAAATCAAAGTCCTGACGCTTGCCGTCCACGACTGGAATAGAGGAATCCGGACAGAACGGAGCGCACAGCAGACACTGCTTGCATTTGGCGGCATCCCAGCGCGGCACCATGGTGCGCCATTCGCCGGTGATGGTCATGGCGGCAGTGCCCGGCTCATAAATCTCACAGCCGGGGGTAAGCTCCTGCCAAGTGGAATGCTCATTGATATCTTTTGCGTGAATCATCCTACCTGAACCTCCTCCATAGAACGGGATAATACGGTCATATTGCCGGCGACAACCTGCGGTTTGGTGGCAAACTTGTGGCGGAACGATGCCTCCATGTCGTGGGTGAACTTTTCCGGATCAACAACGCCGGAAACCTTGACGGTAGCAGCCAGCATCGGGGTGTTCGGGAAATTGCTGCCGAGAATTTCTTCGGAAATCTTTCGCGCATCGATGGTCGCGACACGACCGGTGTAGCCACCC
>CAVBHI010000144.1:0-6364 GCA_963595115.1 bacterium | reverse complement strand
AAATGGTGCGCCAACGGCCTCCATAACCATAATCAGACGCTCCAGACCGCAGCCGAAGCCCATACCGGCGGTCTGCTCGCCGCCCAGCTGCGATACCAGTCCGTCGTAGCGTCCGCCGCCCAGAACCGTGCCCTGTGCGCCGATGTTGTTGGAGACGAACTCAAAGACCGTCTTGGTGTAGTAATCCAGACCGCGAACAATGCCGGTGTCAATCTCATACGGAATGTTCATATCATCCAGATAGGTCTTGACCTTTTCAAAGTGGTCGCGGCACTCGTCACACAGATAATCCACCGAAACCGGTGCATCCTTGGCAATCTCACCGCATGACGGAACTTTACAGTCCAAAATGCGCATCGGGTTGCGTTCCAGACGCTCCTTACATGTGCCGCACAGGCAGTCCTTCTTATCGCTCAGATAGGACTTGAGTGCATCGTGGTACTTCGGGCGGCAGTTCGGACAGCCAATGGAATTCAGATGCACCTTGACATCATGAATACCCAACCGCTTGAGGACGGTATCGCCCAGCGAGATGACCTCGGCATCGGTTGCCGGTGTCGGTGCGCCAAATACCTCAACGCCAAACTGATGATGTTCCCGCAGACGTCCCTTTTGTACGTTCTCATAGCGGTAGTTCGGAACAATATAATAGCCCTTAAACGGCAGTCCCTTCGCGTACAGCGAGTTTTCCAGATACGCACGAACCGTAGATGCCGTTCCCTCCGGACGCAGCGTAACCGACCGTCCGCCCTTATCCGTGAACGTATACATTTCCTTTTGTACCACATCCGTCGTGTCACCGATGCCGCGGTTAAACAGCTCAGTGTGCTCGAAGTTCGGGAATCGAATCTCCTTAAATCCGTACTCCGATGCAATCGTGCGCAGCACGCCCTCGACATACTGCCACTTGTGCACCTCCGACGGTACAATATCCTTTGTGCCCTTAGGGGCTTTGATATATTCAGCCATAGGTGGAATATCCTTTCTTCTGCTTGTTCTCGTATTCCGGCAGCCGGGCAGTCCGCTCCCAGCTCCGTTCAAGAAAAACAGGCGGTTTTGTCAACCGCCTGATTACTGCTTCCCAATCAGCTATGCTTCGGCTTTGGGTTTACAATGTCGCGCCAGTCCAAATCACCGCGATCCAGACCAAGAATCAGCATCTCCGCTGTGGCGACATTGGTCGCAATCGGGATGTTATGCATGTCGCACAGACGCGCCAGCGCGTGCACGTCCGGTTCATACTCCGTATTGGAGTTCGGGTCACGGAAAAACAGAACCATGTCGATCTCATTGTATGAGACGCGGGCGCTGATCTGCTGTTCGCCACCCTGCATACCTGCGAGGAACTTCTCGATTTTCAAGCCGGTTGCTTCCTCAACATACCGACCGGTTGTTCCCGTCGCGCAGATGTGATGTTTTGCCAAGATGCCACAGTATGCCATGCAGAACTGTACCATCAGCTCCTTTTTTTTGTCATGTGCAATGAGCGCAATGTTCATTGAAAGCACCTTCCCTCTCTCGCACGATACGCCGTTCTCTATTTCATTGCGGGGTTAATCGGCATAAGGCGCGGTTTTCATTCTATTTCATCAAAGAAACCGATTGTTTCGGTTGGAAAAATCCTTTTAGTAGATCCGCAGCAACGGAACGTGTTCGCCCGTCAGTCTGCGGGCAATGTTGCGGTAAGCCGCGGCTGCGCCCTCCTGCCGCTGTGTCACGACCGGCACGCCCTCCGCCGCACAGATAGAGACTGCCTCGTCCTCCGGTATGACACCGAGCAGGGGCAGACCCGTCGTATCCATCGCATCGTCAATCGTCGCCGCTCCGCCTTTTTTCACCATGCGGTTGCTGACGCGGTTGACCGCCAAGCGCACGGTGCGCACCCGCTGATCCTCCAAAAGCCGCGCCATGCGTTCTGCGCCGCGCAGGCTTCCGTTTTCTCCTGTCGTCACGACAATTCCCTCATCCGCCGCTGCGGCGAATGCGGCGTATTCGGATGCCAAACCTGCCGGTCCGTCAATCAGCACATAGCGAAACTTTGCCTCCCGCGCCTGTCTGACCAGATTCCGCATTCCCTCCTGCGTCAATCCGCCGATCAGCGGATCTGCCGGAGCGGTCAACAGATACAGGTTGTTCAGCCTCGGATGCTTTACCATCGCCTCCTCCAGCGTTACCATACCGGATGCGACGTCGGAAAAGCTGAACACCACGCGGTCGCTCAGTCCGAGAACAATATCCAGATTGCGCAGTCCGGAATCGCCGTCAATCACCAGCACCTTTTTGTCCGCCGAAGCGAGTGCTGCCGATACTCCGGCGACGAGGGAGGTTTTTCCTGTTCCTCCCTTGCCGGATGCCACAACAATGATTTTTGTCATAGTTCCTCCTGCCAGATAAACAAATTATATACCAATCCAACTGGTTGTACAAGGGTTTTTCGTCATTTTTTCTCTTATGCGTACCTTTTGTTTGCTCATGGTACACCAGGCGTCAACCGCTGATCAATCCGTTCAGCCAGTCACGCACCGTGTCCGCCGTGCTGCTCTGCTCGTCGTCATCGGTCTCCTGCGTTGAATCTGCGGTCGATTCCTCTCCGTCCTCCTCGGTGCTTGCCTGCGAGCCGTAGAAGTAATAGTCATAAATATCACGCACGACCGGCGCGACGTTGTTGCCGGAATCGCCGCCCTCAATGACCACGCAGACTGCAATTTCCGGATCGTCATACGGTGCAAACGAGATAAACAGACCGTTGTCCTGCTTGCCGTAGCGCTGCGCCGTGCCTGACTTACCGGCAACCTTGATGGAATAATTTTCAAATACCGAAGCCGCCGTGCCGTCCTCGCCCGTTACCTTCGCCATGCCCTCACGCACCAGACTCCATGTCTCATCCGATGCCTTGACACGGCTCAGATCATCCGGATTGTTTTTTTCCACCGTCTTGGTACCGTTGTAGTTCATGACCGCCTTGAGCAGATGCGCCGAATGCACCGTGCCGCCGTTGGCAATCGCCGCACAGTAGTTTGCCAGTTGAATCGGGGTATAGTTGTTGTCGCCCTGTCCAATGGCGGACTGCAGCACGTCGCCGCCTGACCATTCACGACCCGTTCCGTTCTTCACTGCTTCGGCGCGCTCCGTCGGACCGGCTACCGTACCGGTCTTTTCACCGGAAAGCTCGATGCCGGTGTAATCGCCCAGACCAAATTTCTTGGCATACTTCTCCAGCTTCTTGCCGCCGAGTCGCCGTCCCGTCTCATAGAAGAAGTAGTTGCACGAATCCTCCAGTGCACCGACGACGTTTTCCTGACCGTGACCTCTGCCATAGGCAGTGTAGTACCAGCACTTTGGCTGATAGTCCGCATAATAGGTATAAATACCGTCGTCATTGATGTACGTTGTGCCGTCAATCACACCTGACTGCAAGCCTGCCACTGCCGTAACCGGCTTAAACGTCGAGCCGGGCGCATAGGTGCTGGCAATCGCGCGGTTGAGCAGCGGCGACAGCGCGTTCTTGCTCAGTGATTCATAATTCTCGTTAAAGGTCTGCGGATTGTACGTCGGATAGTTTGCCAGCGCCAGAATTTCGCCGTTCTTGACGTTGATGACAACCGCCGCGCCGCCCTCCGCACCGGCTATGCTCTGGCAACGAGATGCCAGCGAGCTTTCCGCCAGCGCCTGCAAGCCGGAATCAATCGTCAGCTTCACCGTCTTGCCGGACTCTGCCTGCTCGGTGATCTCCTCGCTGATGACGTTGCCGCGCGAGTCGGTTTGAATGGTTCGTGTGCCGTCCGTGCCGTGCAGATAGTCCTCAAATGCCTTCTCCGCTCCCGTCTTGCCGACGATCGAGTTCATCGAATAGCCCTTTTCGGAGTAGCTTTGCCAATCCTCCGCGTAAATCGGACCGGTATAGCCGAGAATATTTCCGGCGGTCGTCGTTGCAATCTCGCGCTCGGACTGCGTGCCCACGCCCACGCCCGGATACTTCAAATGCTGCTCTGCGACCTTGGTCACCAAGCTCATGCTGATATTGGTCGCCATGGTGAACGGATTGTACATGGAAAACTGTTCGCGCTCCATCTGATAGCGCACCTTGGCGATATACAGCTTTTCTCTTGCGGTCTTTTTGTCCGAAATTTCATAGCGGCTGCACAGCGCGTCCATAATTTTCTCCGCATTCATCTTAACCTTCAGCTCCTGCTTACGGAAGCTGTTGAGCTTTTTATAGTTGCTGGAGCTTTCTCCCTCGCTGAACACATACGTCTCGCCCGACAGCGTAATCGGCAGCGACGAATTCAGCTCCGCCGTGCTGTCGTTGAGAATCAAATTGACCAGCTTGAGGATACGGTTATTCTGCCCCTTGTTCTGCCACATCGCATAATCGACAGACAGCGCATACATCGTCGTGTTGCCCACCAGCGTCACGCCATTGCGGTCAACAATCTTGCCGCGCGATGCCTGAATGGTTCGGGTATAGCTGTACTGCTGGTTCGCGCTCTGCACATACTCTTCACCGTGAATGATCTCCAGCGAGATCAGGTTGGCAAGGCAGATAGCGCCGCACGCCGTACCCGCACCCACCAGAATCGCCAGACGCCGGAACAACCTTTTTTTATGTTTCTCCATCTCGATCCTTTCTCCGGTGACGCTCTCGCTTCTTCAGCCTCTGTGGACCTCCTCCGGCGATGGCGCGCACCGCCAGATAGACAAACGGGCACACAAGCATGGTCAGCAGCGCCGAGGCGACAATCGCCTTGACGACGAAAATCAAGCTGGTGTCCACGATGAACTGGAAATAAAACAGATAGCGGAGCAGCGACAGCAGCGCGGTCATCTCAATGCTCAGCATGATAATCATGTTCAGCTGGCGAACCCGCTTCCGTTCTCCGAGCATACCGCCGATAATGCCCCAGCACATGTAATACAGCGGATACAAGCCCTCGATCTCAGCGCCGGAGCTGTCGTACATCAAGCCCGCGACAATGCCGCAGAGTATGCCCGCCGGACTGCCGAGACAAATCGCCGCCGACGCGACAATCGGCGGCAGCAGGTCAAAGTGTGCACCCAGGACCGAAATCCGAATGCTCAGACTGGACTCAATGACAAAACACACGACAATGCCGACCATACACGCCAGCACACGCAGCGCCCAAAATGGTTTCTTGCTCAATATCGGCGCCTCCTCAATTGCTGACGGAATAATCCGTGATGACAAACACGCGGGTTACGCTTGCAATGTCCACACTCGGCGTGATTTCCGCGTAATCCGACATGCCGTCGGACTCCGTGCCGATCTCCTTGACCGTGCCGATGAGCAAGCCGCTCGGAAATACGCCGCCGGAGCCGGATGTCTCCACCGTGCTCCCCGTTGCAATGTCTGTACCGTGCGTCAGATACGTTACCTTGAGCCGCTTGTTGGGCATCAGGCTGTAATCGCCCTTTGCCACACCGATTTCATCCGTTCCCGTGATTTTCGCGCCCACCTGCAGATTCGGGTCGAGAATCGTCGTCACCTCTGCCGAATGGTCAGAGATATTCGTGATATAGCCAATCAGACCATCCGAATTGACCACACAGTCATTCTGCGCCAGACCATCCTTCTCTCCCGCGTCAATCGTCAGCACCATTGACCACTCATCCATCTGCCGTGCGACAACATTTGCCGTCTCATATTCAAAGCTCGCGCCGCGCGCCGCCACACCCAGCATCTTGCGCAGCTCCTTATTTTCCTCCAGTGCGTCTGTAGAATCGTTCAGCTTTCTGCGAAGGTCGCTGTTTTGCTTTTTCAGAGTCTCAATTTCCTCCAGCAGATCGTTGTAAAAGAACACGCGGTTATATACGTTGGCAATCGAAACCGCGCCGTGCGTAACCGCCCTCTGCGCCGGAAACAGCAGGCTGCGGCTCTTCTGCGCCACCGGCGTAGCCTTCTTTGTCACACCGGAATACATGGCCATCGCCACGAACAGCACCGCCAGCAGAACCACCAGCGGAAACCATTTGTGCGAAATCAAATTTTTCCACCATTCTTTCACCTGTGCTCCTCCTTTCCCGAAAGCGCTTCCAGCATCTCATACAGCAGGCACACAGGAAGTCCCATCACGCCGTAATAGTCGCCCTCAATGCGCTCGACAAACAGCGCTCCGCGCCCCTGAATTCCGTATGCACCCGCCTTGTCCATCGGCTCTCCGGAGCGGATATAGGCGGCAATTTCCTCCTCCCGCAGCGGGCGAAAATACACCTGCGTGACGGAAGCCTCCGTCCGCACATCGTCGCCGCGCCGTACCGTGACCGCCGTCATCACCTGGTGTGCCCGTCCGGACAGCTCCCGCAGCATCCGCACCGCGTCCGCTTCGTCCTTCGGCTTTCCAAAAAT
>CAVBHI010000143.1:0-17392 GCA_963595115.1 bacterium | reverse complement strand
GAACAGGAAATCCAAAATTGCAGCGGGGCGTTGGCAAGCTGGCTTGAATTTGCTATAATAAAGTATATTTTGAATGATTGCTGCGGGCAGAGTGCGCCGCGGCTTGCTGGGAGGCTATCGCTATGAATCTCAAGGGAAAGCATTTTTTAAAGCTGCTGGATTTTACGCCGGAGGAAATTCTGGGTCTGTTGGATCTGGCGGCGGATTTGAAGTCGAAGAAGAAGGCGGGTGTGGCGCATGACACGCTGCATGGCAAGAATATCGCGCTGATCTTTGAAAAGACCAGCACCCGTACCCGTTGCAGCTTTGAGGTGGCGGCGCACGATCTGGGAATGCAGGTGACATATTTGGATCCATCCGGTTCGCAAATCGGCAAGAAGGAGAGCATTGCGGACACGGCACGTGTGCTGGGACGGATGTTTGACGGCATTGAGTACCGCGGCTATGGACAGGACATCGTGGAAGAGCTGGCGGCGCACGCCGGAGTACCGGTTTGGAATGGTTTGACCAATGAGTTCCATCCGACGCAGATCTTGGCGGATATGCTCACCATTCGGGAGCATTTTGGACGTCTGCGCGGCATCAATTTTGTTTATCTGGGCGATGCACGCTATAATATGGGCAACTCGCTGATGGTCGGCTGCGCCAAGCTGGGCTTGAATTTTACCGCCTGCGCACCGGCTGCGTATTTTCCGGATGCGGCGCTGGTTGCCGAGTGCGAGAAGATTGCGGCGGAGACCGGTGCAACGCTGCGGTTTATGGAAGATCCGATGGAGGCAACCAAGAACGCCGACGTGCTGTATACGGATGTGTGGGTTTCCATGGGTGAGCCGACGGAGGTTTGGGAGCAGCGCATTGCGCAGCTCGGTTCGTATCAGGTCAATCAGAAGCTGATGGACAACGCCGGAGAGCAGGCGGTATTCATGCATTGCCTGCCGGCGTTCCACGATCACAAGACGACCATTGGACGCGAGATGGGAGAACGATTCCAGCGCGAGGCGATGGAGGTCACGGACGAGGTGTTTGAAGGTTCGCAGTCCATTGTCTTTGAGGAAGCGGAGAACCGTATGCATACCATCAAGGCGGTAATGGCAGCGACACTGTAACGGCAGGAGGGAGAGCACCGCTATGACAATGCAGGATATTGAGGATAAGTACATCGGACGACGCACCGACCAGAATCGACTGGATCGCAACTTTCGCATGATGGGAAAGTTCGGACAGGCGTTTATGTACGATTTTTCCTTTCATACGGATGATTATACGATTTCGACGGACGTGTGTGTGGAACGCGGACGCATCACCGGTATTGTTCCGGACAAGGAGCAGCGTGAGGACGATTGGGGCTATAACCCGAACCCTGGTCCGGCGGAGATGCAGCCGGAGGAATATGAGGCGATTGCGCGGTATTTGGACAGCGTGATCGCAGCGGATGAGGAGTAACGGTGCTGCTGCATAGGATGGCACAGAACAACCGATAAAAAATTGCCCGACTGACATTGTTCGCCAATCGGGCAATTTTTATGCTTGTGAAGAGAGCTGCGGACGGATGTACGCCAGCAGCTGTTCCGCATCGGCAAAGATTTGACGGCACAGCTGCGTCATCTCCTCAGTTACGGGCTGCTGATCCGGAATCATAATCGGCATCATACCGGCGCGGTACGCGGCGCGAATGCCGTTGTGAGAGTCCTCGATGGCATAGGCGGTGTGCGGATCGACGCCGAGCCTTTGGCACGCGAGCAGATAAATATCCGGCGCGGGCTTGCTGCGCGAAAGTCGGTCACCGCCGATGACAACGGAGAAATACGGCAGAATGCCGACCGCATCCAGCTCTCGGCGGACAATGGCTTCCTTTGTTGACGATGCGACCGCGAGTTTGCAGCCCAGTGCGTGCAGACCGGTGATGGCATCGCGCACATGCGCCTTGATGGGCGTACCGGTGCGGTCAAATTCCTTGTGATAGTATGTCCGGCAGTCTGCCATAAAGTCCTCGTAGGCGAAATCGATACCATAGGCATCCAACAGCCGCTGGCGCGTTTCCTCCGGCGTAGTACCCATGCAGGAGCGGCAGAAGTCACCGGCGTTTTGTACACCGTACTTCGGTCCGCAGGTGATCCAGGAGTTGAGGACAACGCGTTCGCTGTCAATCAGCACGCCGTCCATATCAAATACAAGCGATGGAATGTCTGTCATCAGTAGAAATAAGCCTCCTTTGAGGGGATGCGGTACGTTTGTTGCTGTCCAATCTGTATAAGCATGGCTTGCCGACAGGCGGCGAGCGTTCAGCGAAAGCGTTCCCACGCCATAAAGCCGACGGTCAGCGCTCCGGCGAGGTGGAGCGTGTCCGCCGAGGAGCGGAGCAGCGACTCCGGAACAAGAGAAATGGAAATCCAGGACAGGTTGTTGAGCCATGGGGCAAGCAGCGGGCAAAGGGCGAGATATAAGGCGGGAAGTCCCACGACAATCAGCTCCAGCCAACCAATGCCCCATAGGGACAGCTGCGCCAAAAACGCGCCGCAGACAACACAGGTCAGGATGAGAACCAGATAGGAGGGACTCTCATCGCGGAGCAGTTGACTGGCGGCGTAGCCGGTGGAGAGAACGAGGAAAAATAACGCATCCCAAATAATCAAGCGCAGAAAGCGCGGCATGGGGAACGCCTCCTTTCAGGCAATGAAAAAAACATAGGTATTATTGTTGCTCATTATAGCGAATCGAAGGGGTTTTCTCAAGGGCGTTTTGAAAAGTAGAAAGTATTTGTGAGGAAAATAGAAAAATGGTATGCCAAATGAAATGGATTTGTGCTATACTGAATATGTTTGCAGGCGTTATCTGATTTTGAGATGCGCCTTGCCGGAAAGAAGAGAAAGCCCGTTTTTTCACGGGACGGGGAGGCGATAGAGCATGTATGAAAAACTTGTGCTGCCGAACGGGGTGCGTGTTATTTATGAGCGTATGCCGAATGTGCGCTCGGCGGCAATTGGAGTCTGGGTGATGAATGGCTCTCGCCACGAGCCGGAAAAGTGGAGCGGTATCTCCCACTTTGTTGAGCACATGGTGTTTAAGGGAACGGCGGAACGCACGGCGAAGGACATTGCGGTGGCGATGGATGCGATTGGCGGACAGGTCAATGCATTTACAACCAAGG
The DNA here is from genome assembly GCA_963595115.1 of bacterium. GTDB lineage: Bacteria > Bacillota > Clostridia > Oscillospirales > Butyricicoccaceae > Butyricicoccus_A. Next base: position 14,244 of record CAVBHI010000143.1, on the reverse strand, counting down.
AATGCACCTGTTTTTATCTCAAGACGCTGGATGCCCATCTACAGCTGGGTGTGGAGATTTTAGCGGATATGTTCCTGCACTCACAATTTGACGATCGCGACGTTGATTTGGAACGCGGCGTCGTCGAGGAAGAAATTGATATGTATGAGGATTCGCCGGAGGATTTAGCGCCGGAGAAGCTGTTTCAGGAATGCTTCCGCGGCAGCGCATTGGGACGACCGATTCTGGGCGGAAGTGAAACGCTGCATACGATTCACGGGGAGCAGCTGCATGAATTTGTCAAGGAATACTACCGACCGGAGGATACGATTATCTCGCTGGCGGGCTCGTTCAGCTATCAGGACATTGAATGCATTTGCGATTTATTCGGCACAATGACGGGCAGTGGGCGCAATGTGCTGATTCCGGCACAGTATCAGCCGGCGGTGTTTACAAAGAAAAAAGATACCGAGCAAAATCATCTGTGTATCGGGTTTGAGGGAATTGCGATGGATTCCGAAAAGCGGTATGTCAACGCGCTGCTCGGAACGGTTTTGGGCGGCGGTATGTCCTCCCGCCTGTTCCAGACGATTCGAGAACAAAATGGCTTTTGTTACTCGGTCTATTCCTTCCATACTTCCCATCAGGATGTGGGTTTGTTCAACGTTTATATGGCGCTGGGAGAAGAAACGGAGACACAGGCGATTGAACTGGCAATGCGGGAATGCCGCCACCTGGCAGAGTATGGACCGGACGATGCCGAGCTGGAGCGCTGCAAGGAACAGGCGAAAACCAGTGTGTTGCTGGGGCTGGAGAGCACCTCGGCGCGCATGAATCAGATCGCGCGGGCGGAGATGTTCTTCGGAGAGAATCCGGAGGTGGAAACCGTTCTGTCGCTGTATGACCATGTGACGAAGGAAGACGTCGCCGAACTGGCACAGCAGATTTTTGCGCCGGAAAGCGCATCCATCAGCGTAGTCGGCAAGGTGCGTGACAGCGACTATTATGCAGAGCTTTTACACTGAGAAAAGACAACGGGGATACAGCCTCTTTGCGCGAAGCAAAGGGGCTGTTTTGGCAAGACGGAGGGAATGCAGATGAGTTATATCATGGCGCTGGATGCCGGAACGACGAGTGCACGGTGTATTTTATTTGACCACAAGGGGGCTGTCTGTGCCATGGCACAGAGAGAATTGGCGAATTTCTTTCCGCAGGAGGGCTGGGTTGAGCAGGATGCGGAGGAAATTTGGCAGACACAGCTTGGAGTGTGCCGTGAGGCGATGCAACAGCTGGGTATTGACGGCACAGACATTGCGGCGATCGGCATTGCCAATCAACGCGAGACAACGGTCGTTTGGGATAAGATGACCGGCAAGCCGGTTGCACCGGCAATCGTCTGGCAATGCCGCCGCACGGCGGATATGGCGGAGACGCTCAAACGGCGCGGTCTGGAGGATATGATTCAGAGCAGAACCGGATTGACGATTGATGCATATTTTTCTGCGACCAAGCTGCACTGGATTTTGCAGCAGATACCGGACGCACAGGCGCGTGCGGAGCGCGGCGAGCTGCTATTTGGCACAGTGGACTGCTGGTTGATTTGGAATTTGACCGAGGGGCGTGTTCATGCCACCGAGTACTCCAACGCAGCGCGTACCATGCTGTTTAACATTCATACGCTGCGGTGGGACGAGGAGATCTGTGAGCTGCTGCATATTCCACAGGCGATGCTCCCGCAGGTGAAGGAAACCAGTGGTCTTCTGGGGGAAACCACGCTGCTCGGCGGGGCGATCCCAATCAGCGGCGCGGCGGGCGATCAACAGGCGGCGCTGTTTGGTCAGCAGTGCTTTGCGGCGGGAGAAGCCAAGAATACCTATGGAACGGGCTGCTTTCTGCTGATGAATACGGGTAGTACACCGGTGCAAAGTAAAAACGGTCTGCTGACGACGATTGCATGGAGCATCGGCGGCGCGGTCTGTTATGCCCTGGAAGGCTCGGTGTTTGTTGCCGGTGCTGCCATTCAATGGCTGCGTGACCAGCTCGGTTTAATTGAACATGCGTCGGATACGGAAGCGCTGGCACGCAGCGTGGAGAGCACGGGCGGCGTATATCTCGTTCCGGCGTTTGTCGGTCTGGGTGCACCGTATTGGGATCCGTATGCCCGCGGCACGTTGGTTGGTCTGACGCGCGGGACGGGGCGCGCGCATATCGTGCGCGCGGCGGTGGAGTCGCTGGCGTATCAGACGGCGGATGTGCTGGAGGCGATGCAAAACGACGCGGGTGTTCCGCTGCGGTCACTGCGTGTGGACGGTGGCGCATGTGCGAACAATTTCCTGATGGAATTTCAGTCGGATATGATCGGTGTGCCGATTGTTCGCCCGCAGTGTGTGGAGACAACGGCGCTTGGTGCGGCATACTTAGCCGGTTTGGCGGTCGGCTATTGGGACAGCCTTGAGGAAATTCGGCGCAATGCGGATATTGACCGCATATTCCGACCGAGTATGTCCGCAGAACAGCGCGACCCGCTGCGGCAGGACTGGAAACGGGCGGTAGAACGGGCGAAATGCTGGATACAATAAAAAACATAAAAAATCAGTAGAAAAGCGTTGACATTGTACGCAATTCTTGTTATACTAATCGAGCAGTCAAGAGATTGCGGTATGCGCCAGTAGCTCAGCTGGATAGAGTGTTTGGCTACGAACCAAAAGGTCGGGGGTTCGAATCCCTTCTGGCGTACCAATCAAGGTATCTGATTTCGGATACCTTGATTTTTTTGCCTGTTTATTAGAGGTGGATTTCGGGGATTTGAAAGGCGGCTCTTGGCAACCTGCTGGATGCAGGTTGCAACCGCCGTGGCTTTTCCGCAGAAAAGCGAATCCCTTCTGGCGTACCACGGATAACATCTGATTTCGGATGTTATCCGTTTTTTGTTTATACAAATGTAAGCGGCGGTTACACTTGCTGCACGGAGAGAAAACGGCAAAAAAACCAACCCTTCCGGGATAGCCGGAAGGGTTGGCAAGAAAAGAAAGAGTGAATCACAATAATGTGAGCGTGTAGCGTTTGTGCAGGGTGTGATCGGGAGACGTCACCTCAATTATCAGCTTGTGACCATGAATGACGTCCAGTGGAATCTCCTGTTTGGAGGAGATGCGCTTGCCGTTCAGATACAGGGTGCTCAACGTTGAGCTGGCGATTGCCGTCAGCGTGAAGGACGTTCCGCTGCATTCCAACGTGTATTCCGTGGTCTGTCGATCAAAGGCAGGCGAGAGCGTGGCATTTTTCACACCGATCCAATTGAGATCGGTATTTTTCTTTGGAATAAATCCGTCCGAGAACAGTGTTCCGACATTAAGACCTGCCCAATCCGGATCATAGACGTAGTTGCCGCGTACCGCGATTTTGCTGGAGCCCATGCATTCCTCCGTGGAACGCAGGGTGGGCTTGAGAGCCGCTTCGCCGCAATTGACAACCTCCTGTGCGGCGGCTTCCAGATTGTCCAGATATAGCTCGGCCTCCACGGCGTAGGTGTTGTGTCCGGAGAACAGCTTGGTGAGCCGTCCTTGGGTGCGCCAGCGGAATTTTTGTACCTGTGCGAGTACACGGTCAAGCGTACAGCACGGCGTTTCAAATTGAATCCATCCGGTATCCGGCTTTTCCAAACGGTTGCTGCCAAGGGCATCCGAGCTGAAGCAGAAGCCGCTCTGTCGTTCGACGGCAATCATGCTGCCCGGCGTATGCCCCGGAACATGATAGAAATCAATGATGGAGTTGCCAAGATCAAAGACCATGCCATCCTGCATGTCGTGATAATCCGGCAAAATGGAATAATCGAACAGCGGCAGCAGGGGCTCGTCCAGCTTGTTCATGTAGACCGGTACACCGGCGCGAATGAAGTTATTGGCTTGCTGGACATGATCCGGATGCCCGTGAGAAATGACAACGTCATACGGAATGCCACGGCAGAGTGTGTCTACCAACGACTTCATATCGCCGTCTGGATCGTAACCGGCGTCGATGAGAAGGGCGCGTTTTGTGCCGACGAACAGGAACATCTTGTCGGTATCAAAGTCCTCAATGCAGTACAGATCCGCGAGAGATTCGCCCTGACGCAGGACGTGATACCGATATTTGGTTTGTGCGTCGCAGACAACATCATAGGTGAACGTTTCCGGTGCGGAGGACTCCATGCCCTCCGCCACCGCGATCGCGCGGATAACCGTTCGCGTTGTAACGCTTTCGTATAGCTTGGACTCGGCTTCCAGTGGAATCAGTCCCAGCTCACGCTGGTAGACGGGACTTTCCGGCGTGGGAACATCGCCGTTTACCGTATAGTGAATTTCTGCTCCCGGAGTTCCGCACTGGAGATCGACGTGAACGCCGCGAAACCAGTAGGTTCCTTCGCGGGGAAAGCAGGTAGGTTTGGCTGTTTTCATAAAGACTGCCTTTCTTTTGCAATTGCTTGTGTTACTTTGTGCTGTGCTCCGCTGCCCACTTCTTGTTGGCATCCTCTACCTTCAGGAAGAACAGGTCAATGAACAGCAGAACCATGATAATCAGAGGAAGAACGAAGAATACACCGTTGAGCATGTTAATGCAGGACTGGCTCTGTTCCGCAGCGCCGCTGACATAACCGCTGGCTGCCAGCAGAATGCCGGTCATAGCCGAGCCAATGCCATTGCCGACCTTGTTGCCAATGGTGGAGCAGGAATACATCATGCCGTCAATGCGCTTGCCGTGCTTGTGATAGGAATACTCCGATGCTTCGGCAATCAGTGCGTTCTGATCGCCGGTCAGCGGTGCTGTGCCGAGGGCGCGCAGGACAGTGGCAACCATGATAACGGTGAAGCTGCCTCGGAAGCCGCCGAACATCAGCAGGACGGATGCGAAAATTGCAACAACATAACCAGCCAGATTGGATTTGTACATACCGAACTTTTTGACAAGAATCGGAGTGATAATCAGACCCGGAATCATGGGCAGCAGATTGGCGGAGCTGTATGTGCTGTACAGATTGGCGTCATGCATGACATAGGTGAAGTAATAGACACCGGAGCCCATTGTTCCATAATAGATGTAGAACAGCAGATAGCTGAGCAGAACCATGATAAAATATTTGTTGGTAAAGACGATCTTCAGCGACTCAATGAGCGACGGCTTTGCCGCGGTATCCTTGGATGCGTTGTCATCGGAATTGTCCATCAGCTCGTCCTCCGGCAGCTCACGCACGGAGAATACCGCAATGGTATTGATAATGATAGCGGCAATCGAGAAAATAATGGCAGTCTGAGAAAATCCGATCTTAGCCGGAAGGGATACGCCGACATAGGCGATAAACAGGTTGGTTGCAATCGAGAATACAAAGCGAACCGTTCCCATCAGAACGCGCTCATCGCTGTTTTTGGTAGCCAGAGCGGTCAGGGAGGAATACGCAATGTTGTTGGCGGTGTAGAACAGGGACATCTCGCAGATGTAGGTCAGGAAGAACCAGACATACTTCATGGTGTCGCTCATGGAGCTTGGAATGGAAAACATCAGAACCACGCAAATGGATACGCCGAACTGCGCGAAGAACATCCACGGGCGCGCTTTGCCCATTTTGGTTTTGGTGCGATCAATAAAATGTCCGAAAATCAGGTCAGTAAAGCCATCAAAGCACTTGGCGACCAGAATCATAACACCGATGACACCGGCATTGACACCGACGGTATCGGTCATGTAAATCAAAATGAACATATTGATGAAGGCGTTCGCCAGATTGGCGGCGACATCACCAGTACCGTAACCGAGTACGTTATACCACTTCAAATACTTCTTTTCTTGAATACTACCCATATGGAAAATCTCCTCTCATTTTGCAGTAAGATTTGGAGTTTGAGTTCAAAAATCTTGTCGACGTTTCTTTTTGAATCTGCAATTAGTATATCGAAATTCAACAAATTTGGATACGAAAAATTCGGCAAATTTTATCTTTTGAGATATTATTTTTCCGAAGCCTATATCCGCCGTGTGAAAAACATGCTATAATATGATAAAAATCGGGAAGGAAAAATGCAAAAAAAGAGAATTGAGGGGAAGAACAATATAATAATTCACGATATATTTGAAATTGATGCTTATAAAGAGGGGATTTATTGGGAAGAAACAGTGGTACTGCTGTTTGTACTGTCCGGAAACGTGACGGTGTTGCTTCGCGGCGAGGCGCTTACGCTGTCGGCGTGTGATTTGCTGGCATTTGTCCCGTTTGAAGCGTTTACGGTAACGGGGCAGACAGCGGATGCGCATACCATTGCACTGCGCATTCCGCTTGATGTACTGCAAACCGCGGAGGCATCGTATCGGGTATCTGAGCTGGACTGTCAACTGCTGGACGATCGGAGCGAAGCAGGGGACGAAATTAAAAGCATGGTTGCGGAACTGTTTTGGCATGACGCAAAGGGGGAAACCGGTGCGGAGATTATCATTCGGTCGCTACTGTATCGATTGCTGTATGGCTTGCTGCGCCATTACAGCCGAAGGAGGGAGACGCCACTGGCAGCCAGCAGCCGTTCGTTTGACCGCATACAACAGGTGATGCGGTATCTTCAGAAGCATTTTCGAGAACGTCTGACGCTGCAATCGGTGGCAGAAGTGATGGAGGTGACATCGGGACATTTGTCGCGCACCTTTAAGGAAACCATGTCGGTGTCGTTTTCGGAATATCTGACGCAAATTCGTTTGCAGGAGGTTGTGAAAGGCTTTCGCACGGAAACCGCAAAAAGCATTACGGAGATTGCGTTGGATGCGGGCTTTACCAATATTAATTCCTTTTATGTGGCATTTCACAAGGCGTTTCATATGACGCCATCGGAATTTCGACAAGCCGGACAGGAAACGCGAGAACCAACGCTGTTGTCGGCAGAGGTGAAAACCCTGCTGCAATATCGAACGCGCCCGAACAGCAGCGCTCATGTTGAGAGAAATCGTTCCGCCCGTGTCTTTTCCGAAAGAGTGGATACTGCGGCAAAGGGTGTGCTGTTTCCCAACACATGGCAAAGGATTATCAACATCGGTTATGCGGGAGAGCTTGTCTCCGCCACAGTACAGCGTCAGCTGCGTATTATGCAGGAGAGCATTGGCTTTAGTCATCTGCGGTTTCATGGAATTTTGGACAATGAGATCAACATTTATAATGAGGATGAAAAGGGAAATCCGATCCTGTATTTTACGTACCTTGATATGATACTGGATTTTTTGGATTCCATTAATTTGAAGCCATATCTGGAACTGAGCTTTATTCCAACAAAGCTGGCAAAGCACTTGTGCAGTCCGTTTTCCCATCGGGCGTATATTTCCAGCGTGAAGGATTTGGATAAATGGCGATATTTGGTTCGCGGCATTGTGATGCACTGTGTAGAGCGATATGGCTTGAGCAGTGTAAAACAGTGGTATTTTTCGTTTATGGGCTTTAACTGGGTTCAGTGCGGCTATGCACCGAAATACGCCATATCGCTGGATGAATACTATGCGCTGTATCTTGCGGCGTATCAAGAGATCAAAGGGGTCAATTCAGAATTTCTGGTCGGAGGACCGGCAACGGACAGCTTTACCTTGGAGACGGACGGCATTGCCACGATGGAGGAATGGATTTCGGTATGCTTCCAACATCACTGCCCGCCGGATTTTGTTGCCATCCATTGCTATCCGGTCGTTGGCAGGGACATGATTCATTTGGAGGCGTCGAAGGAAAAAAGCAACGCGATGATGATTTCCAAAACGGCATTCAGCTCCCGCTCAGAGGATGAAAACTATATCGCGCATCACCTGAAGCTACTCAAGCAGAGTATGCGGCGGGCGGGGCTGACAAAGGTGCCGATTGTAATTGATGAATGGAATTCCTCGCTGTGGCAGCGAGATCCCATCAGCGATACCTGTTTTCGCTCGGCGTTCATTGCGAAAAATATTATTGAGAATGCCGCGTCTGTCATGGCAATGGCACAGGCGTTTGTCAGCGATTACTCGATTGAAGCCTACCCGGAAAAAGAACCGTTTTACGGTGACATTGGAATGTTTACCAACAACGACGTGCGAAAAAACGTGTTCTATGTATACAAACTGTTTTCTCGTCTGGGCAATGTCAAAATTGCGTCCGGTGATGGATGGGCAGCGTTTCGCCATGACCGGACAATTCAGCTCGTGCTGTATTATTATTGCGATTACAACCGTATTCTGGGATATACGGTGACGGATTTCGCGAAGGCGGATCGGTATTTTGTGTTTTCTGAGCGAGAGGATAAGGAATATCGGTTCGATTTCGATGGATTGGAGATCGGAGACTATCTGCTGCGGGAGTGGCGCATCAATCGTGAAAACGGCAGTGCCTATGATAAATGGGTACAGATGGGCAGCCCGGAAAATTTGACTGCGGAGGAATGTGGATATCTTGACCGCATTTCAGAGCCGGCGTATTATAAAAGGAAAATTTCGTTTGAGAAACAGGCGCTTTCGTTTGTCGTGCAGCCGCATGAGGTGGTTTTGGTAGAGATAGAACCGGCAATGTGAGGCGCGTTCGGTATAACAATGGGCAGACCGTAATGGTCTGCCCGCCTGTTTTATTCGTGTGTTTTTCTTGCCAGCGCGGCGATTTCACCATACCGCGCGATAATTTTCCCGTAATTTTCCCTCTGATGGGGAAACGAACAGCGCGTACAGTCCTTATAACCGTTTTGATTGTAGGTAAATGCGCCGCCGCATTTGTCGCCGAGGGCATATAGAGGACAGTAGCAAAACAGACAGTTGAAATTGTCCGGATCATCGGTGGGATGACAGGGAAAGTATTCGCAGGCACGGTTGCAGAAAAAGGAATAGTGTTTGCCCTGCCAATATGGGGTGTCAGCCATACAAATTCCTCCCAATATACGGCGTAGATTGCCGATAATATGGTTATTTTATCATGAATAGAGGAGAAAGAAAAGCGCGTGCTTTACAGGAAATGAAAAGTTTGCTATAATGCATCTATCCGTAATCTACGGGATTTCTTTGTGTTCAAGGGGGAAAGAATGCGAAGAATAGACAAAAAAACATCAATCAATATGGAGTTTGGTGCATGATGAAGAAACGATTCTTCCGATGCGCTGTCTTTGCTGTCATCTTTGTCGCGTTGCTGTTTGCCGCAACGAAAGTGCTTGTGGTGAAGTTTATGGATGACAACTGTCAGACTTATATGGCGGAGGGCTTATATGCTCTGGACAAAAACAGTGTGGAGGTGGCGATCAGTGGAAGCAGTCAGGCGGTATTCTGTGTTTCCGGTATGGAACTGTACGAGAAATACGGGATTTCCAGCTATTCCATGGGTTCCCCCGATCAGCCGATTTCCTGTTCGCTTGCGTGGCTGCGTGAGCTGAATCAGCGGCAAAGCATTAAAATCGCTGCGCTGGATGTCAGTCAGCTGTTTGAAACCAATGAAGAACTGAGCTATCGACAGGCATTTGATCCAATGCATCTGTCGAACAATAAAATAGAGATGGTTCGGTGGCATGTGGAACAGAACGAGGATGCGGATTCGATGATAAGCTATCTGTTTCCTCTGATCAAATATCATTCGCGTTGGAATGAGGTGACAAAGCAGGATTTTGGTCTGAATGTAGACACCGACGCCATGTTCTTGGGCAATGCGCTGTCGAGCGACGTATGTTCGTTTGACGGCTATGATGATTTCGCATTAAATGAGAATTTGATGAATACGGAAATCGTAGAGGAGCAGTGCGAAGCGCTCTGGGACTATGCACAGTACTGTGAGGAAAACGACATCGAGCTGGTGCTGTTTAAGACGCCGAAGAGTGACTGGTGTGAAAAGAAAAGCCAGCAGGTACAGGATCTGGCAAAGTCTGTCGGTGTGCCGTATCTGGACTATACCACGCGGGAAGGCTGTGCGCAGGCAGGCATTGACTTCTATGCTGACTTTAAGGACGCGGAGCATTTGAATACACGCGGAGCGGAGAAAATTTCCCGTCAGCTCGGCGCTTATTTTGAGAAGCATTACGACCTGACCGATTACCGTGAGACTGCGCCGAAATCCGAGGAATTCATGGAGAATTACCACAAGCAGCAGGAGAAAATCTATTTTGAAAGCTGTACGAATCCGGTAGAATATCTGGAAACGGTGAAAAAGCGGTATTTGTCCAAGGACGAATATGATATTGTCTGCCAGATCACCGATGGTAGCATCAAGACCGCTTGGACGGATGCGCTGCAAATGGCGTGGGAGAGCTGCGGACTGACCACAGACCCGCGTGAGCTCAACAATCAGGCGTATGTCGGCTGTGTGGCAAACGGTGAGACAGAGGAATGGATCGGAGATTCTCACAAGATGACCATTGACGATTTCTTTGGGGATGACGTCTTATTCCGCGCGACCTCAAAGGCGAACCTGCGCGCTACGACCGTGCCGAAAATTTCTATCATCGGTTCGCCGAAAACGTTCTCGGCAAAGGGAATGAACATCCTGGTATATCGGCAGAAGACCCAGGAGACGGTCAGCATGGCGACCATTTTCCTGTGTGCGGACGGACAGCTGCGCATTTACAACGACAGCACATCAAAAAAATGATTTTTCATACCGGCTTGCGGCGCTGTCCGCAGTCGGTATGTTTGCGTTTCGGCGAAAAATCAGGACGCATTGGCAAACAAAATGGGGAGAAAAACGAAGAATCCGGTTTTCCGTTGACAGTGATATGACAAAAAGAGTATAATCCTATACAGAATAAATGGAGTGAAATATCATCGGAGAAATGGAAGAAACCGACCTCCGCATGAGTACGAGGAGAAGACGAGATGCAGAAGGAATGTCGCCGAGGAAATCGGTTTTGTATGGGACTGCGCGCCCTGTCTGTTCGGGTGGTTGGAGTGCTGTTTCTGCTTTTTATCAGCTGGCTGCTGCTGCTCAGCGGATTCTCCACCTGCTATTTGTCCTATGGAGAGCACACCTTTTTTGTACGGGATAGCATGCTTGGCAATGGGTTGGCGGCAGTGGTCTGCTTGGCGTTGCTGACGCTGTTGCATTGGAAAAAGGACAGCCTTTCTGCTCGCCTGCGCGGCAGTCGGTTGCAGCCGTATTTGACCTTTGCGTGCATCAAACGTTTTTTGTTGCTGGCGCTACTGGCAGAAGGCATTGTTTGGGTGCTTGCGACACAATTTACGCCGGGCGCGGATCAGTCCGCTGTTTTGCGGGCGGCAACGCAGCTGCGCATGAAGAGCAGCCTGTTGTTTTCCGACGGTGCGTATATCTCCAAATCCCCGCATCAGATCGGACTGGTTGTATTTTTATATGCGCTGAATGCTCTGTTCGGCGACCAAAACGTTGTTGTGTTCCAGCTGCTCAATGCGGTGGGTCTGATGGTTGTATATAAGGAGCTGTCGGAGATCTCCGGTCTGTTTGGCATGAGCCGACGCGGACAGCTGCTGGTGGCGGCATCCGGTTTGGTCTTTTTCCCGCTGACGATGTATACCTCTCTGATTTATGGCAATATTCTGGGTGAGGCATTTGCGCTGGCGGCAATCCGGCAGGAGCTGTTGTTTTTCCGCGACGGAAAAAAGCGCCGTGTGATGTTCTCGGCGGTATGCATCGCGCTGTCGGTCATGATGAAGCAGAATTATCTGATCTTTTGCATCGGTATGGTGCTGTATGCCTTTTTGGAGCTACTGCGTCAGCGGCAATGGCGCATTGTGATCTTTGCGGTCGTTATCACGGCGGCATGTGTGATAGAACCGATTGCGCCGCGCCTGCTGGTGGAGTGGAAGACCGGCTATGCGATGAACCAAGGCATGTCCTCGTGGTCGTTTGTCGCGATGGGATTGCAGGAAAACGATACCCGCGCTGCCGGTTGGTACAACAGCTATAATGATGAATCGTTCCTGGAGAGCGGTAATGATCCGGCGGTGCAGGCGCAAATGGCAAAGGATAACATTCGCCAGTCGCTGCGTCGGTTTGCGTCCAGTCCGCAGGAGGCGATTTCTTTCTTTTCGCGCAAGACGGCATCGCAGTGGAACAATCCGACCTTCCAATGCTTTTGGATTGTCCAGAGTCGTGAATCGCAGATACACGAGAGCGCATGGCTGCGCACCTTCCTGAGCATACCGTTCAGCACGCGGGTGATTGGCTGTCTGAATCTCATACAATTTTTGATTTTGCTGGGCTGTCTGCTGCATATCCTGCTGTGCCGCCGGTCATGGCGGGATGGCACGGTGCTGTTGGAGATGCTGTTTGTCGGTGGCTTCCTGTTTCATCTGATTTGGGAGGCAAAGGGACAGTATACCTTGTCCTATTTTCTGCTGCTGCTGCCGTGTGCGGTGGCAGGCTATCAGGCGGTTTGGCATCGGATGGGGGAAACAAAGGCGGCGCGCGCCGCGACACGGAGAAAATACGGTGTCTGTGCAGGCGTATGGCTGCTTGTACTGGCGGGTGTCTCCGCAGCGGCGGCATCCGTGCCGACGTTGCATGATTTGTGCTATCTCGACCGTGATACGCAGGAGTATGCCGACTATGTACAGGCACATGTGGTGGACGGTGCAGTACCGGATGGATCCTATGTCATTTCTACGTATTTAAATGCGAGCTTGTATCTCAATGCCGGGGATACGGGAGAGCCGGTCATCCTGTCAGAGGAGAGTCAGTCGGAGTATCTGGTTTCGTATTCCGGTGTGACGGGCATCCGCTTTGTGGACACCGGTGAATACCTACAGGTGGACGAATACATGGCGGGCGTGGATGAGCGCACCGTGATTACGGAGGAGCGAAACACGACCATGGGACAGGAATGGCAGCTCAAGTCTGCCGGAGAGGACGGCAGTGTGTATCTGCTGTCCAACGGAGATACGGCGCTGACCTACAATACCGATACCGGTGAGGTGTATATGGCGGCATTTGACGGCGGTGACAACCAGCGGTGGACGCTGCGTGCCGGTTCGTGAGCAAAAGCTCCATATGCTTCGATAGATATACTGTTTTTAGGGGGATGTCAAGAACAACATGGAAAAAGTATCAGTCATTGTTCCCTGCTATAACGAGGAAGAATCTCTTCCGCTGTTTTATCAGGAAATTCAGTCGGTCATGAAAAAAATGGACTACGTGGACTGGGAGCTTTGCTTTATTGACGATGGCTCGAAGGACAACACGCTGCCCATTCTGCGGTCGTTTGCGCAGCAGGATAAACGAGTGCGCTTTACGTCCTTTTCGCGCAACTTCGGCAAGGAAGCCGCAATGTATGCCGGCTTCCGGATGTGCACGGGTGACTATGCGGCAGTAATGGATGCGGATATGCAGGATCCGCCGTCCCTGCTGCCGGAGATGTACGAAGCCGTGCGATATGGAGAATATGACTCGGTGGCGACGCGCCGCATCAATCGCGACGGCGAACCGCCGATCCGCTCATTCTTTGCGCGGATGTTCTATCGAATTATCAACAGGATTTCCAGTGCGGACATTGTAGACGGTGCACGTGATTTCCGTTTGATGCGCCGCAGCATGGTGGATGCCATCCTGGCGATGAGTGAGTACAATCGTTTCTCAAAGGGTATTTTCGGATGGGTTGGCTTTAAGACCAAGTGGCTGCCATATAAAAATGTCGAGCGCGTGGCAGGCGAAACCAAATGGTCGTTCTGGAAGCTGTTTTTGTACTCGTTGGACGGCATTACGGCGTTTTCCACCGCACCGCTGATGATTGCCTCGGTGTTTGGCGTGGTCTGCTGTCTGCTGGCGCTGATTATGATTGTCGTTGTGGTCACTCGCACGCTGGTGTTTGGTGATCCGGTCGGCGGCTGGCCGTCGATGATGTCGGTGATTCTCTTGCTCGGCGGCATTCAGCTGTTCGGCATCGGCATTTTGGGTCAGTATCTGGCAAAGACCTATTTGGAGACCAAGAAGCGTCCGATTTATCTGGTGCGTGAGACAGAACAGGGCGTACAGTAATACGAAGAAATGCCGTTCGACCGGCGGGATACATGCGGCGGAAACGGCAAAATGGAAAGGCAGGTAGCAGGAATGAAGATTGCTGCATTTATCAAGGAGGATCAGATTGCGCAGAGCGTGACGCAGGCGGATCAGATTCTGGTTGTTGAGACGGAGGACAAAACGCCGAAGTCCAAGGAGGTGCTGGAAATCGCGGGACAGGAAATCACAAGCGTGCTGCTCAAGCTGGCGGCACGAAACATTGATGTCCTGCTGGCAAATGATTTGAGCACGGTGCTGCAGGGCACGCTGCGTATGCTGGGTATCTCGCTGTATCCGGG